>JBBSBI010000003.1:0-85550 GCA_038251425.1 Polyangiales bacterium | reverse complement strand
CTCTTCCCAGATTTGGGGGAGCCCGCTCAGGCTCGGATTGAGTCCGAGCCTGGAACCCTGCGCAGCAAAGCTGGTTGCAATTAGACGGCGCCGCGGCGCGGAAGATTTGTCGGGCGTACTTGCGCACGGCCTTTGGCGGCTAGCGAGGAACCCGATTGATTTTGCTTCTTTGCTGCTGCCTTGGTGCTGGCATCGCTCGTGGTGCCTTCGGCCTCAGCTTTTGCGTTCTCTTCCTCAAGCGCAACTTTGGCAGCCTCCTCGCGCTTTTTCGCTTCAGCGCTGATCACCGTTTCGTCGTCGGCCCAATGGCATTTCTTGTACTTCTTGCCGGAGCCACAGGGACACGCATCGTTGCGGTTGGCGGTTTTGTGGCGCGATTCAGATTCTTCGAAGCTCATAGGGGTTTCCAGATTTGGGCGATTTCTAGCATGGAACGCGGCCGAGATGCGAACTCAACGGCTAATAAGCCGCGCCACAGGTGTCAGAACGTCGCTATTTTCGCAGGTGAGCTTGAGCAACATGAGCAGTGGGACGGCGACCATCGCTCCAGCAACTCCCCAGAGCCAGCCCCAAAACACCAACCAAATGAAAATAACTAACGGATTTAAGCGGAAGGCTCGGCCCAAAACATAAGGCGTTACAAAATTCCCCTCAATGAAGGTGAGGCCAAAATACGCCAAGGGGGGGAGTAACGCTTCGGAAAGGGTGGGGAACGTGAAGAGCGAAACGAGTCCGATCACGATCGTGCCCACGAGCGCACCCAGGTAGGGAATGAAGGTGGCGACCGCGCAAAAAGCTCCCCAGAGTACCGGGTTTGGAACCTGTAGCCAATTCATGGCAGCGGCCACGGCCGAGCCTAAGCCGAAATTGATTACAAACACCGTGCCAATATATTGCGACATGCGTTGATGGATCGTCTCGAGCACGAGCGCGGTGCGCTGACGATCGTGAGACTCCAGCACATGGCCTAGGATTCGTTCCAGCAATACATCCCCCCAAATCAGCAAGAAATAGAGTGAAATCAACATCACCACAGCCGCTGAGAAAAGATTCAGCGTTGTGCCGAGCGCACTGCTCAGAAAGCTTTCCCGTTCTAGAGTCACGGCTTGAGTCTTCACGCGCGGTGCGACGTCGGTGATGTGTTCGACACGTTCGGCAAGCTCGGTGACACTTTGAACGGGTTGGCGCAGTGGTCGCACTTTGCCTTCAACCGCATGCAGTACTTCAGGAAAGCGTGAGGCCCACGCGGCCGCAGGTCCAGAAACGGCGATGATGGAGTATGTTGCGGCGAATAACAGCGTTCCGACGACCACCGCGGCGCCCAACATGCGGGGCAGCCCCACGCGCTTCAACGCGGTGACGAGCGGGCTCAAAACAAACGAGAGCATCAGTGCCAGCGTCAACGGGATCAGAACTTCGCGGGCGATGTGCAGCACACCGAACAGGGCGATCACAAACAGGCCCCAAGTAGCCATCGACCGAGCACCGCGAGTTTCAGCGGCCGCCTTCAGCTGGTTCACGAGCGACGGGCGGTCGCCGAAAGACTCCTCGGGTTCATCGACCAGCGTTGCAATTTTAGTGTCCCGCGCTGCAAACGGTTGGCGGGATGAAAGAGGCGGACCTTCAGGCCCTTCAGGCTCGGACATAGGCGAAGGGGAGAAACTTAGCCCCTGCCTCGGGCCTTGCCTAGACAAGGCCTCACGGGAGTTCTATGTTTTTCGCCACTTTGACGAGAGTTCTTGAACAGAGCGCAGGGCGAGTGGAAGTTTGACGCTGTTTGCGCGAACCGTGTTGGCCATCGTGATTGTGTGCTTGGCGGGCGCCTTGGCTTGGCATTGGGGCCTTCGGCGACTGCTCCAGCCGTTGGTCATGCCTGCAGCTAGCGGAAGTCAGGGGAGATAGCCACTCGTGTCGAATCTCAAGCCCCAACCAGGATACGTCTCGGAGATGCTCAAGCATCCGTACAGCGTGCTCGGTGCGTTGGGTTCGTTGTTGGCGAGTGGGCTTTTGGCGTTCCGTTACGACTTGGGCATCGCGGTGCTTCCGCTGTTGGGCTATGCCACATCCGCTTCTGTGGCCGGGCTGTTTGTGCCGTTCAGTGGCTCGTTCCGCGAGCGCATTGATCGTCGGCGCCAGAAAGAAAAGCGTTCGAAGCTGCGTGGCTATTTGCTCGAGGAGATCACGCGCCGCAATCACAGTGGCACGCAGTGGGGTGCCTATCAGCGCATGTGTCAGCGCGTCGATTCACTGCGGAAAGTGGCCGAGAATCGGGATACCGCGTTGATGGCAACGGATGTTGAGCGTTTGGAGGATGCAACGCTCGATTTTCTTGGGCTTTGGTTGGCACTGCTGGCGATGGAAGAACGCGAGCGAGCGTTCAATCCGGAGGCGGTGCTCTACAAGATCCGCGAGGTTGAGGCTGAGCTCGCTCGACCGCATGCCGCTGAGGAGCGCAGGCGACTCGAACAGGCCAAGGCTGATTTCGAAGGGGTGCTGGGGAGCCGGGCGCAGCTCCGGCCGCGCCAAGCGTCGGCTGAGGCGTCCATGTTGGCGTTAGCGGATACCTTTGAAGAGGTTTACCAGGCGGTGATGACGAACCCGAAGTCCACCGAGCTGAGCCGCCAGTTCCAGGAAGCGGTGGATCGGGTCCGGCTGCAAGGTCAGGATGCCGAGGTCTTTGACGAAGATTTGGCCAAATTTCTGCCAGAAACGCTGGTGCGCTCCGAGCGCCAGGTCAAGGTATCGGGCTCTTAGTGTAGGATGTTTTTGGAAGGATTCTGGGTATGGCATCGAGTAACTTTTTCGGGCGGCTTTCTAATCTATGGTCAGGCTTTGTTTCACTGTGGGTCTCCGATGTTGAGAAGAAGCACCCGGAAATCGCCTACGAGAATGCGATCAACGGCTTGGTCAATAAGTACGCCAAGTTGAAGAGCGCAACGGCGTCGATCATCCGTCGTCGCGAAGACATCACCGAGCGCATGACGCGTGAACGCACGGAGTTCGAGCAGGTGAAGGCGGATCTCGAAGCTGCGCTCCAGGGCGGCCAAGATGATCTTGCGATTGTGCTGATTGAGAAGAAGAACGCGATGGCTAAGGAGCTGGAGGGCTTAGATGGGGAACTCCAGCAGGCTAAGGTCGACGCGGAGGATGCGAAGAATTCACTCATGGCGGTGAAGACAGAGATCGGCAAATTGAAGGCCGAGAAAGATAGGATGCTCGCCAAGATGCAAAGCGCCCAGGCGCGCATCCAGATCCAGAGCCAGATCGAAGGGATCTCGGTGGATGCTGAGGTCAAAGCACTCGATACGGTGCGAGACCACATCAAAAATACCGTCGCTGAGGCTAATTTGGGCAAGGAATTGCACCACAGCGACCTGGATACGCGCCTCTCCGAGCTGCGTCAGAAATCCGGCAGTGTGTCCGCGAAGGCCGAATTAGAGAGTCTCAAGAATGCACGGGCGGCCCAGGCCCAAGCTCAGAAGAAGATGTAATGCCGAACGAGCGCAGCCTTCCCAATTGGGCAGAACGCGTCCGGCGTAAGTACGTCGGAGGCGAGGCCTCCATGTTCTTGTTGCACACGAACGTGTTCGACAAGGTTTTGTTTGCGGATCACTATTACTCGCTCACCGAGTTTCTCGCCAAAATCTTGCTCTGGGATAATAAGCAGAATATTTTGGTCTATGATCCGGCACTCGGCGTCACCTGCTTGAAGGCGTCACCAGCCATCACCAAGATCGATGAGCTGCGCCTGCGCCGATCGCCGAAGGATGTGTTGCCGCTTCTAGAGGCTATCTTGTTCTCGTCCGATTCAACGGCGTTGATCATGCCCTATGTGGGCGCGGTGGTACCCGACGGTGAGTTCAATCTCTTGAGTGAGCAGGATCGCAACAGTCTGATCACGTTGCATCGTTGGTCGTTGAGTACGGAGCTACGCGAGAAAGATAACGTCGTTTTCCTGCTGTCTGAGGCGCCTTCTGAGGTGAATCAGCGCCTGGTTTCCAACCCGGTGATCGCGGCGGTTGAGATCCCGATGCCGAATCTCGAAGAACGCCGTGCCGTGGTGGAGAAGAGTGATCCCAGCATCGATGCGGTTCACGTGCGGCTGTTGAGCGAGCAAACTTCCGGGCTGCGCGCCGTGCAAATTGCCGCGCTGCTGACGCCTCAGAAGACGGATAGTCTCGATGATGCAGAACGCCAGGCCTTCATTCTCTCGCTGCTTGGGCAGAGCGCCGATGCCAACGTTCGGGCCGAAAAGCTCGGAGCGCTCACGCGCGGTATGGATGTCGAACAGATCCGTCACTTGTTGAATCCCAGTCATCCCGTTGCGGAAACACAACGTTCTGACACCTATTCCGAGGTGCTCACGCTCGTTTGGCAGCGCAAGCGCGAGCTGATCGAGAAGGAGTGCTACGGCCTCATCGAGTTCATTGAGTCGCGGCACAATCTTTCGGCAGTGGGTGGGAACGAAAGCATCAAGGCGGAGCTGCGGCAGATCGCCGCGAATATCCGGGCGGGGGATCGCGCGCGGGTGCCGATGGGGCTGTTGTTCGTCGGTCCGATGGGAACTGGGAAGACGTTCGTTGCGAACGCGTTCATCAAGGAATCGGGTCTTTCCGCGGTAAAGCTGAAGAATTTTCGTTCGAAGTGGGTGGGGTCAACGGAAGCGAATCTTGAAAAAGTGCTCGGCATGGTGCGTTCGCTCGGGCCGATCATCCTGGTGATCGACGAAGGCGACCGAGCCTTTGGCAGCCAGGGGGACGAAGACGGCGGCACCTCGTCGCGTGTCATGGCGCGGATCAAGGAATTCATGAGCGACCCTGAGAATCGGGGTCAGGTGCTGTTTATCTTGATGACGAATCGCCCGGATAAGCTCGACATTGATATCAAGCGCGCTGGCAGGCTGGATCGCAAGATCCCCTTTTTCTATCCGGATTGTGCGGCAGATGTGGAAAGCGTGCTGAGCGCGCTTCTGCATCGTTACAACGTCGAGCACGAGCTGGTGTGGGAGCGAGATCGTGAGGCCACGTCGGCGCGCTTAATTGGCTATTCTAATGCCGATCTTGAGGCTGTGGTGCTTCAGGCTAACGACTCGGCACGCTCGCAATCGGTTAAGCTCACGAGCGAGCTGTTCGCTTCAGCCATTACGGATTACCTCCCGAGCCGTGATCAACGCATGCTTGAATACATGGAGCTTCTAGCGGTGTTCGAAACCTCCCGGCGTGCGCTCTTGCCCGAACGCTTCCGCAATCTGCCGGCTGAGGAGCTGGGGGCACGTCTGTCAGCGTTGCGCGCGGAACTGCGTATTCGTTAGGGATTCTAAAATTTTTGAAAGGATAGTTTTATGCAAGATTCATCAAATACTCTCGAGCTCGGGTTAGACCACGTTCAGGCGATTGTGCGCGGCATGCACGCGGTGGCGAAGGCCGATGGTGTGCACCAGGTGGAGCTGGTGTTGCTGCGGGCGTTCTACGAGAACTGTCGCCAGGAAGTGGCTGGGCTCTCAGGTTTTGAAGATTTGATCAGCGGCGAATTTGACTTGGCGCATGCCAAGGAGGTGCTGAAGACTCCCGAGCTCAAGGAAATGTTCATTCGCTCCTGCGTCTTCCTTGGCTATGCCGATGGGCTTTACTCAGAAGCCGAACGCGCACTGGTCGCCAAATTCGCCGCCGGTCTCGGTCTTGCCGCGGAAGCTCTTCACGAAATCGAACATCAGGTGGGCGGAGAGCTTGTGCAGAGCGTTGCCCGCATCAAAAACGTGGATGCCCTGAAGGCCGTGGTTTCAAGCCTGAGCGACAAATAGCGGAGCTTCGTCGCCGCGCGTAGAAGGCGTTGAGCATCCACCGGCGCTCTCGAACTTGTCCGGAGCGCCTGTTCTGCTTCGGCAGCGAGCTCCCTCAAAATCGAACACGAGATGGTAAGCATGCTTACTATCTGACAAGGAACAAAAAGGAGCGCTTCCCTGGCACGCCTGGGGCGCGGCCCCGCGACCACATCCTGTCGTGTCCCTGACACAGCGCGAAGAACGAAACGCGAAAACCGAAGAGGTTTCACAACTTCGGTCTCTCAAGCTAAAGCAAGCTAAAGCCCCACTCGTTGCGCCAAGCTACGAAAACTGGAAGTAAACTCAGCATCATCGGCCGTCTTCTGAATCGCTCCAAGCGCGCCGGTTTGCGCGATCAGGCCTGATAGTTCGGCATCAGGTTTGCTGGAGTGAAAAATGATGTGAAGCTTCTTAGTCAGCACGCTCTTCTTCAGAATCACGGCGAGGTCATTCCCACTCAGCGCTGGCATCATCACATCCAAGAGCAGGATGTCCGGCAGCCACTGCGAAATTAAACGCGAAGTGCCGATGGCTTGATCGCGAATCATGACCTCATAGCCAGCCGCAGCGAGTCGTTCTCGGCACACCTCGAGGGCGACGGGGTCGTCGTCGATCATCAGGATTCGAGGTTTGCGCGGGGACGATTGATGAGTCACCGAGCTAGATACGGGCAGTTTCGGAAGAAAAGAAGGTGGAATTTCGCGATAAATACAAATGGGGCCAGGATTCCGGCATCGGCACGCGGATGTTTTGCTTTTGCTAAAGTACTCTGGAATTCCGTCCGTTAGACGCCTAGGGCAAGGAGCCAGCCTTGCACCCAAAAAGTCAGATGCCCCCCCCGAATCGACCGTCCAACGCCCCGCGTGTCTTAGAGCCAACGCTGCCTTCCTCAGGGCTTGAGCAAGCCAAGATCCTTTCGACCTTCAGGATCAAGGTGCTACTCACCGCGTTTGTTAGCTTGCTGCTGCTGTCGATGATGGGGCTAGGCTTGCTCCTCGTTTCGCAGATTTTTGACAAGCTGACGCCAGCGATTGCGCGCGATCTTGAGTGGAAGGCGCGAAGAGGTGCAACAGAGCTCGCGAATACCGCGGAATTGGGCTTTGTGGTTTCTGATGCCCAGCTCATTCAAGAGGCTTTTGGGGACTATCGCCAAGATCGGGACGTGCGCGCATTGGTTGCTATCGACACGGATGGCCATGTTATCACTCGTCACGGCAGCGTGGCGGGCGACGTTCGTGAACTCTTCAGAGGACCGCGTCGCACGATCACTGCCAGGTCAGGCACCCTTTCTGCGTGGGATCAGGCGGAAATAGAAGGCGGTGTTGTGGGCCGCGTGGCGGTCGTGGTTTCTACGGAACGGATCGAGGCAGGTGCACGCCTCCGGAGCAGCATTCTGGCGACGGCGGCTTTCGGCTGCGTGGCGGCGTTATTGGTGAGCCTCCTGTTCGTCAATTTCTATATTGGGCCACTGGTGCGGATGACGGAAGCGGCTTTTAAACGGCTGGAAATCACCACACGCCAAGCCTTGGAAGCCTCGCGAGTCAAGAGTGAATTTCTAGCCAACATGAGCCACGAAATCCGCACACCCATGAATGGGATCTTGGGCATGTTGGATTTGCTTCTCAGCGTTGATCTCAGCCCCAAGCCGTTGCGCTACGCAGAAATGGCCCAGCGCTCCGCACGTGGTCTGATGGCTATTTTGAATGATGTCTTAGATTTCTCCAAAATGGAGGCTGGTAAGCTCACGCTGCGCACACAAACTTTTTCTGTGGAAGCTCTCGTTGAGGAAGTCACCGAGCTGTATGGTGTGCACGCCCAGAGCAAAGGTGTCGAGATCATCGGCGAGGTGATGGCGAATGTTCCGCGCTGGGCTGACGGTGACCGAGACCGCCTGCGCCAAGTCTTGTCCAACTTGGTGAACAATGCAGTCAAGTTCACTGAACGCGGTGAAATTATAGTGACGGTCTCAGTGAATCCAGTCTCAGAGAAAGGGGCTTCCCTTCGCTTTGAGGTGAGGGACTCAGGTATTGGCATCGCATCATCTGACCAATCAGCCTTGTTCGATGCCTTTTCTCAGGTAGACGGTTCGTTCACTCGCCAGCATGGTGGCACTGGGTTGGGGCTGGCCATCTGCAAACAGCTCGTGGAATTGATGGCTGGGCGGTTGCAGCTGGAAAGTGAGCCCGGGAAAGGCAGCAGCTTCTGGTTCGATGTGCTCATTCCGGCGCCAAAATCCGAAGAGAATTCTTCGATCACTGGGATGCCGAGGGCGGCGTTGCCGTCGCTCCGAGTGTTGGTGGCGGTGGATAATGTGCGTTTAGGCGTGTCTCTGACGCGTCGGTTGTTGGATTGGTCGTTGGATGTAAGGAACGTCGTTGGGCCTGAAGCCGCCGCGGAGGCGTTGCGTCTCTCCGCCGAGGAGGGGTCTGCCTTCGACGCGGTGATCCTGGATCTGAGCGAGCCGAGTGGCATCTTGCAGATGCTCAACGGGTTCGCCGTGCCACCTCGGGTTTTCAGGCTGACGGACGTGCGCAGCAGCGGCCCATCTGCGGAGGATTCGCAGTTCGAAGGCACACTCTCCAAGCCTGTAAGAAGCTTGGACCTGTATCATGCGCTGGCTCCAATTGGCGGTGTGGCTCTCGCTGATTCAGCCACCGTGCGCGCCGCAAGCCATGGCTTCACGGTTCCGTTTCAAGAGCGCTATCGGATCTTGGTGGTGGAAGATAACGAGGTGAATCGCCTGGTAATTAGCGAAATGTTGGAAGAGCTTGGCTGTGATGTGGTGCTTGCAGAAAACGGAAAATTGGGCATCGAGGCCTTAGAGGCAGCCGAGTTTGATCTGGTGCTGATGGATTGCCAAATGCCGGTTCAGGATGGGTATTCGGCCACGAGCGCGATCCGTGCCAAGGGTGGCAGGTTCGCGATACTGCCGATCGTAGCGGTGACAGCTCACGCTCTGCCCGAAGAAGAACAGCGTGCCCGCGACGCTGGGGTGAACGACTACATCACCAAGCCCATTGCGCCACGGGCGTTGCGTTCGATCGTGAGGCGCTATTGCCGCGCGAAAGGCCTATTCGTCTATTCGGATCTCTCCACCGCACCACCGCCGGTGTTGACGGAGGCTGCTCGAAGCAACGCGCCGTCGCCGCCCTCGGTGGCGCCCGCCGAATCATCGAACGGTCAAAACTTGAGCAAGGGCGTGCTGAAGGTCTTTCTCAAGCATGTTCCACGACAGGTGGAGAGTATTGCGAATGCTGTGACAGCAGGCGACGCGGAGGCTTTGAAGGCAGCAGCGCATAAGCTGAAGGGCGGTTGTCTGGTGGCAGGAGTCTCGAAGATGGCTGAAATCTGCGCCCAATTAGAGGATGGCGCGCCAGAGCAAGCAACGCTCGCAGCCGAGCTGCAGCGCGAATTTGCCCAAGTGAAGGCCGATTTCGAAAGCCGTGTGGCTTAGGCGAAGTTAGAAATCTGCGGCGGCGCGGGGCGGCGCGGGTCGGCGCGGCAAACTAGGAATCAGCGTCAAAATAGGTATTTTCACCCAGACAATCCGCTAGGTCGCTGTAAATTCCGCGGATGCGATCGGGTGCGGCCGAGGCCTGCAAGCGTTGCGCGATGCGTTCGGAAAGCGTGCCCTGCCTGAGAATGCCTTCTAGGCGACCGGCTTCCAGTGTTGGCAACAAGCCCACTTTGACAAGTTGAGAAATCAGGAGCTCCCAAAGCTGCCTCCCGTTCACTACGGACCGGGAAACTCCAAGGGCTGCCGAATACTCTTGATCCGAAATGAGAGCCTGCGAACCGGCTTCAACTCCAGCCTCGAAGATAGTGAGCAGACGCAGCTCATCAAAAGTCCGTTGTTGGCCTAGCGAGCAAGTCTGCTCCTCTACCAAGGCCTGCACGAGAGCCACCACGGCGTGAACGATCGCAAGATCCTGAGCTGGGCATTCCTGCACGTCCAGAACGCGAATTTCAATGCTCCCTCGGCTAAAGCGGGTGATCGCACCACGCGCATTCACCCATTCCGCATCGAGCACCCGTTCGTGGTCGAGTGGCTCGATCGCCGCTGCAATGGGCCCGAGAATGCGTCGTCGATATTCCTCTTCCGTGCTCACGTTCTCGGGGATCACGTGGGCGGTGACGACTGGCAGACGGGCGCAGTTGTTTCGGTAATAAGCCAACCGATTGTCGGCTTTCCCCGTGAGCTTGCCTTCCACGATCGGTGAGCTGGCTGCCAACATGGGAAGAAGCGGAAGCACGAGCCGAATGGCTGAGTGCAAGCGTTCGAATTCGGCATCACCCGTGAAAGGCAAATTGATATGAACGCTTTGCAGATTCGACCAACCATGACCTTGGCAATCGAAAATGCGGTTGAAAGCGCCGTAAATCTCCGCATTGTCGTGGGGCCAGAGCTTCGTATCCAGAACGGGATCCATGAAGGGGTGCATCGCGGTGGGCAAGAGCTTGCCGCCGAGTGGCTTCAATAGCTGATTGGCGTGTCGCACTGCTGCATGCAGATCGTTCGCGACGGGAGCCAGGCTGGGCACAGGCTCCTTCGTCTTGAATTCCACCACGTGTAGCACCAACTCATTGGACCAGCCGGCGTTGCCGACTTCGATCTCCGATTCGGTGCCGCCACTCGCGGCGACCAGCAACTGATCGCACACTGGCAAGACGCGCAGCGAATCGGCATGCACAATCATGTGCTCGATCTCAATCCCGAAGCGTTCAAAAAGGTGAAAGCTCACATTAGCCTTTATCTTCCGGTTTCTGAAAACGCTGTTCCAAGCGGTCGAAGAATACCTGCATCACGGCTCGATACAGCTCGCCCTTGAGCACGCCATCTTCAAAGCCCGCATCGAGCGAAGGATTATCATTCACCTCCACGATGTATGCGCGGCCCTTGACCTCTTTCACATCCACCCCGTAAAGCCCATCTCCGATCAGATTGGCTGACTTGAGTGCCGTCTTCAAGACAACCGACGGCACATCCGTGAGCGCTACAGCTTCCACGCGACCGTAGCGGCGCCCCGCCATGCCTTGCTTGATGATCTGCCAGTGGCCTGACGCCATGTGGTACTTCGCTGCCCAAAGCGGTCGGCGATCGAAGATCCCAATGCGCCAATCGAATGGCGTGGGGAGAAAGGACTGTGCAATCACCAGCTCACTCTTGTTGAACATGCGATCGGCTTGTTCGAGCAATTCCGCCTCGGATTGCACTTTGAGCACTCCTTGCGAGAAGGCACTGTCAGGCTGCTTCAGAATGCACGGAAAGCCGAGCTCGCTCGCGATCAAATGCACGTTATCACGGTGCAAAACGACGGTTTTGGGCGTGGGCACATGATGCCGCGAAAGCAGTTCGTTCAGAAAGACCTTGTTCGTACAGCGCAGGATCGAATCGGGGTCGTCCACGACGACTAATCCTTCGGCCTGTGCCCGGCGTGCGAAACGATACGTGTGGTGATTCACGTTGGTGGTTTCGCGGATGAAGAGCGCATCGAATTCCGCGATCGACGCGTAATCACTGCGATCCACGAGTGTGGCGTCCATGCCCAATTGCTGCGCCGCCTTGCAAAACTTTTTGATGGCGGCTTCATCCGATGGGCCATCCGCCGCCGCAGGATCGTATAAGATAGCTAAATCATAGCGGGACGTTTTACTGCGCGGGACATGGTGCCGCTTCATGCTGAAGTAGTTGCGTGCTGCAGTGAGCACAAAGTCGCGATGGGCTTCAGGGATCTGATCGGCGGCGATCGGCACGATTTTTTGAAGGCCCCAGTGCTTGTCCGCACCCAGGGTGAAATAGGCACGTAAAAGCGGAGCGCCGAAGGTACGAAACAGATGTGCGCTCAGTCGATCGTAACGGAGAGCCAGGTTTTGACCGAAATAAATGCTGAGGACGAACTCTTCGGACGTGAGGCTTTTCAAGCTGCTCTGCACGAGATCATCGAAATCATCCGAGCGAATGCGGACAATTTCGCTGGCCTTGATGTCCTGAATCGCCGAAAGCGACGGCGTGGGTTTGTGTCCCCGCGCGGTGGCCAAGAGCGAAACATAGTAGCCCAAGGATTGGTAGCGGTAGCTCTTGCAGAGATTGAAGACGTGAACTCTTCGGAGATCGCTGTATTGGGGATCGGTGAGGTAACGCCGCGCAGACACGACGTCCACATTCGGTAGCTCGAACGGCCAGTCCTTCGGGGAATTGGTAACAATCAGGGCGCGCATGGGATGGGTACGTCGGAAGGCTCAGGCAAGCGTCAGGGTGGGGCGCGAGCGCTCTGAGTGGGGGCCACTCTTGGGCTTGATGATGAGGAGATTGGCGTCGTAGGTGAACGCACCGAGCAGGATGGCGTTGATCAGGCGCTCCATGCTGACCCAGTAATTGCGGGCGGTGTGCCGAGCTTCGGACCATGGATCACTGACCTGAACCGTCTGCGCGGCGGCATCGTAGCCAGAAAGTACGACAAAATGGCCCTCGGGCATGCCTCCCACGTCATCATACGCGCCCGTCTGGTTGATGCGCCGGCACCGATACAAGTGCGTGGCGCTGAGGCCAGTCAGAATTGGCAGACCAAGGCTTAGGTAGCGTCGGATCAAATCGCCACACAACTCATCGAAACGGCAAGTCCCGCCCTGAACCAAGAAACGGTGGTAAGCATCCAGCGCAACATGCAAGCGCGGATTGTGCCCAAGGCCGCTCGCCGCTAGCCCGGGCGCGAGTTGACGACGCCCTGCCAGCTTCACGGCAAGCTCGCTGGAATCGAGAATGGACCAAGTGGGGTCGAAAACCTCCAGATTGTAGGAATACAGGATCGCATCGTAGCCACGGCTGAGTGCATGGGTGCCCAAGAGCACAGCCAACGTGCCTCCCTGAATGAGCTCGTGAGTTTCGGCCACCACCTCATCCAAACCAATGGGATCGCCAAAATATTCGTACGCAGCCTGCAGGCAAGTCGGGCCACAGGTCGTGTCGTCGGGCTGCCCAAGCATGTTGAGTGCAAGTCGTGACATCGTATCCGGGCTGATCGGCAGGCGAGCTTCGGATGGGGCCTTGTGGGAGTCGGAATCGGGGATTCGAGGGGGCATGGCGGGGCTTCATTCGCGGGCGGAATCACTCAATCTGGCGCATAACGCTAAAGGCTCGAAAGCCCTCGTGCAAGCGCTCCCAATTCGTGGCATGCGGGAGCCCGCGCCACGCCCAGAGAGCCCAAGCAGAAGGGAATTTCCCAGTGAAACAAGCATCCAGCGTACTTCAAGATCTATTGGACCTAAAAACGGACGTCGAGAGCGCTGAGGTGCTGTGGGTGGCCGGCAAACCTGAAGCGGTCGAGGCGGATGCGACGGGCGCGCGGATTGTGCTCCCATTCCACCCGTGCACTCCGCCCTACACGGAGTACAAGCTCGATCTTAGCGTTGAGCCGGTTCGTCGAGAGCTGCGCATCGTTGCGCTCGGTTCGGAGATGCTGCGCGTCACGCTGCTGGCTGATGCTTCGAACACCAGCATGGCCTGTCAGCGGCAGAGCGAGATGCTCGTGGATGCAACGATTCCAAAAGCGCTTGCTTTGCGGGTTCAGGTCACGGCCACTGGCTGGGAGGTTTTTGACAGCTTGGGCGTGCTCCGTGTGCGGATTAACACCGCAGAGGTTGCGATCCAGAAATGGAGCGAGCTCTTGCCGCCTCCGTATGCGGCGCCCGAGATCACGTTTTTTCCCGATGGGAAGATCGCGGTCCCCTTGGCCGCCCACGATCACTTTTTTAGGAAGCAGCAAGATTCGATAGCGCTCGGTTACGTCACGGTAGCGGGGAAGGCTGTGCGGACTACGTTTTCCCTGGAGGCCGAAGCGCAAGAGCGGTTTGTTGGGACAGGTGAACGCTTCGCCAAGATGGATCTTTCGGGTCGCACGTTTGACCTCGAGAATCTCGATGGCTTGGGCGTTAACAATCGAAGAACGTACAAGAATGTGCCGTTCTACATTTCGAGCAGGCCGTATGGGCTCTTGATCCACACTTCTACGGCCGTTCGGCTCTCGCTCGCAGATCTCTCGACACGTGCGGCTCAAGCGGCGGTAGGCGAGCCAGCCATTGATCTATTCGTGATCGGTGGGGGCTCAGTAACGCGTGTCCTTCAGAACTACCGATCCCTCACCGGCAAGCCGAGTGATGTGCCGCTCTGGAGCTACGGCATCTGGATGAGCCGGATGACGTACTTTTCGGACGAGGAAGTGTCTGAGATCGCGCGCAGGCTGCGAGCTGAAGATTTTCCGTGCGATGTGTTGCATCTGGACACCGGGTGGTTCGCCAAGGACTGGGTGTGTGAGTGGGAGTTCAGCGAAACCCGCTTTCCTGATCCGCCAGGATTTTTCAAAAAGCTGCGCGACATCGGTTTTCGCGTGACGCTCTGGCAAACGCCCAATATCGGCGAAGGCAATCGGCTGTTGGAACACGCCAAAGAGCAGCGGTTTTTGGCACCACGCCGAAAGATTGAAGAATCGAGCCGCTCGGATTTTTCGACTCAGGATTTCGCGGGTCAGATCGACTTCAGTAACCCAGAAGCGGTGGTTTGGTATCAGGGGATGCTCGAGAAGCTGCTCCGCATGGGAGCCGTCGCCATCAAGACCGATTTCGGCGAAACGATCGACATGTGGGCAGATTATCAAGGTTTGCCGGCAGACCAGCTGCGCAACCTTTATCCGCTCCTGTATCAACGAGCGGCGTTTGAGATCACCGAAAAGGTGACCGGTGCTGGCATCATTTGGGCACGCGCGAGTTGGGCCGGTGCTCAGCGTTACCCGATCCACTGGGGGGGCGATTGTGCGTGTACTTGGGAGGGCATGGCAGGTTCGTTGCGCGGAGGGTTGCACCTTGGGCTCTCCGGGTTTGCGTTTTGGAGCCACGATGTGCCCGGTTTTCACGGCCTGCCAGACTTCATGAATAGCTGGCCCAGCGATAATCTGTATGTGCGCTGGACGCAGTTCGGTGTGTTCACCTCACACCTGCGCTACCACGGCACGTCGCCACGTGAACCGTATGAGTACCCGGCGGTGGCTGAGCTAACCCGGAAATGGTGGAAATTGCGCTATGCGCTGATCCCGTATCTCACGTTGGCCGGGCAACGCTGCGTGCAGGATGGCAAGCCTGTTTTACGACCGCTTCTGATCGAACACGAAGCGGATCTCACAGCGTGGCACATTGACGATCAATATTACCTGGGAGACAGCTTCCTCGTCGCACCGGTCATGAATGATGCCGGCAAGCGAGATGTTTACCTGCCGAGTGGTGAGTGGATCGATTTTTGGACCGGTGAGAAGCACGCTGGCGAACGTTGGCTGCGCGGTATCGTGTCGTCTTTGGAGCGCATGCCAGTCTTTGTCAAAGCCGGGAGTCACGTGCCGATCTATCCGTTAGCTGTGGCGTGCACGGACGAGATGGATCCAGCCAAGGTCACGGAGCTTGTGTTTGACGCTAGCTATCGTGGGATGGTCGCGTCGATTTTGGGGCCACTCACCGGCCTTGCCTGACCAGGAGCCCACGGTGTCTGAGCCGAAGCTGGCTGTAGGAACGGCGGATCCTGCACGCCTCTTGGCGGAATTGATTGAGCGCAAGGTGTCGCTTGAGCTCACCACGCTCGATCTTGGCTTCGTCGCCCTTTTGGCTGCACGTGCTTCGCAGGCGGGATTGGCGTCATTCACGGAGGCACAGCTGACCGATGCTTTCGAGCTGACCTGTCAAACGATGGATCCAAGTCTAGATAACCTGAAGTTGCGCGCCACACATGCGATTCGGCGTTTGCGCGAACAGCGCATGCTGGTGCGCGTGGATGGCGCTGGTGTCGTGCGGGCAGGAGAGTTTGCGCTTTCCCGGTTAGCCTCCGCGATCGTTGAATTTTTTCTAGAGGAGGAGGTGCTCACGCGCGAGAGCTTGACGCTCCTCACGCGTTCGTTGTTGGGCAGTCTTTCCGAGATCCTTCAAGCCGCCGAAGTCGCGGAGAGCGATGATTCCTGGCGCGTCGGCGTCACAGCTCCGCTTCGCGTGACGGTGAATGAGCTGATTTCTGGAATTGAGCGGCGCCAACGCGGCCTGGATGTGCAGCAGGAGGAATTTCAGCGAGAAATGTCCAAGCTGCTGGAGGTGGATTGGTTCAACGCGCTCGAGCGTTGCCAAACACTATTGGATAGCACAGCCAAGACATTGCGGGAGCTCAATGAGATCTTGTTGCGCGACACGCACCTGTTGTTGAGCATCCTGGCGGATGTCTCTGATGTTGCCGTTCAGCGCGCGCGCCCCGATGTGGAAGCGGTCACGCGGCGCGTGATGGAGCAAATCGACCGCATTGCCGCTTGGGGTTCGGCGCGGCAGCGCGCTTGGTCGGAATACTACGAGTATGTACACCGCTACCTGCGGGACATCGTGCGCCTTGACCCGTCGCGAGCGCTCACGCAGCGCCTCCGCTCACAGCTTTCTGAACACAGCACACGCCCGTTTGCACTCACCGTTGCCGCAGCGCCTCCGCTCAGACTGTTGCGGAGTGTTCTGCCCCCCGAGCCTCCTCTGCCGGTGCGCCGACCCAAACGCGAGAAGGAAGAGGAGCCGGAGCTGCCTGCCGAGCCAGCAAAAGACCCGTTGGGAGAGCTTGAAGCTCAGGTTACCGAGCTGCTGCTTCAGGGGGTGAACGATCTCGCTGCACTGACAGCGCGCGTGACGGCCGAGCTTCCGCTGAGCGAGCAATTTTTGGCAGCGGGTCGCGTGGCGCACATCGTCGCTCGCCTGGCGCGTCCGCCGGTGAGCAGCCATCGGCCGTGGGTTCCGGTGAACGATGGGTTGGTGATTGAAGAATGGCGACTCAAGAAGGCGAGCATGGGTCATGCGTGAAAGCCAATTCAGAGATCTGGGTGATGCTGTTGCCGATGAAAGCTATCCCGACATCGATCTGGCGTTGCGTCGCGGGCGGCACATCGATCAGCAGGATGGCCCGTGGTACACGTATTTGTTGGATGCGGCAGCCTTCCTGGAGCCATTTTATCGGCGTTTTGGCGCTGAATTGGTCCACGTCAACGACGGCTATTTCTATTTGCTCCCTACGAGCGATCGCTTGGGCAAACGGCATTTGAGCGTGCCGGAGATGCTCGTTGGTCAAACGCTGGCGCTTCTGTATTTGGATCCGCTGACCATTCAAAAGGGAGGCAACGTCACGCGCGACGAAGTGCTTGGGCATTTGGCCAGCGTGATGGGTACCGAAGCCTTGATCCGCGCACTTCACTCCAAGAAGAAGCGTGTGGATGAACGTGTGGCGCAAGAAGCGGTCCGACAGAAGGTGCATGATGCGCTGCGCAGGCTCTCCACTCTTGGGTTCGTTGAATTGCTGAACGGCGAGCAACTCAAGTTGCGCCCAGCTTTGTTGCGCTTTGCGGAATCGGTTCGGGGTGCCGATTCACCTGCGGACGCGCTGGCCAAGCTGGTTGCCAAAGGTGAGGCGGTGCTGGGTGATGGGGAAGCCGGCGAGGGGGATTCAGACGCCGAGTCTTCCGAGGGCGCGCCCGTGGATGCTGAGGAGTAGGCGTGGCGCGAACGCGAGCAGTTGAGCTTTGCCTCGTCAATTGGAAAGGGGTGTTTTGCGAGAGTTATCGACTCGATCGGCACGTGACGGCGCTCGAAGGGGCCAACGGGGCGGGGAAGACCACCGTGATGATCGCGGCGTATTTGGTGCTCTTCCCGGATCTCACCCGCCTGCGTTTTACGAATTTGGGTGAAAGCGCGGGAGCCTCCGGCGACAAGGGAATTTGGGGCCGTTTGGGGGAGATCGGGCGGCCTTCGTACTCAGCGCTGCGGTTGCAGCGCGGGGATGGCTCGGAAGTCCTGATCGGCGTGCACGCGCTGCGGAAAGCTGAGCCTAGCCTCGAGTTAACGCCGTTCATGCTGACCGAACTTCGGCCCGAGCTTCGCACGCAGGAATTGCTCTTGCTGAGTACCGAGGATCACGAAGAAGTGCCCACGCTGCGCGAAGTCGGCGAGAACGCGGGGAGGCAAGGTGTGCACTTCGCCACGTTTCCAACACTCAAAGATTATTTCTCGATGCTCTTTGAACTCGGGATCAGTCCGCTCCGCCTGGCGAGCGACGAGGAAAAGGGAAAATACAACGACATGCTCCGCACGAGCATGACGGGCGGAATTTCCCGTGCGCTCACCAACGAGTTGCGCTCGTTCCTACTGAAAGAAGAAAGTGGCCTGTCGGGCACGCTCGGGCGCATGCGTTCGAACCTGGATGCGTGCCGCAGAACGCGCGCTGAGGTGAGCCAGGCACGGCTTTTGGAGCATGAAATCAGCGGGATCTACGCCGCGGGCCACGGAATGTTCAGCCGTGCGGTACTCGCGACAGAGAAGGAAATTCGTGAGAGCTTCGAGAAGGTAGAGCGGGTTCGGCGTGAACGTGAGCAAGAGGCGGCTCGCGTGGCGGCGTTGGAAGTTGCGTTGAGCGAAGGCCGCGTGCGTCATGCTGGGTTAGTGGCTCGCTTGAAAGAGCAACGGGTTTCGAGCGAGCAGGAACGTGAACAGCTGCGCCGTTTGGAACGTGCTCGCGTGCTTGCAGTCCGTTTGAACGACCTCGAACGGGAGCTCCAACGCCTGACGGCCGCCGCGGATACGGCGGAAATCAGTCAGCGACTGGCTAGCGATTCGCGGCAACATTGGAAAGACGAACGCATTCACGCTCAGGCCGCATTAGCGCGGAGCGCGCAGGGGCTCGCCAATTTGCAGCAAGGTTTAGAAGAGCTGCACCGGCGTGCGCATGCCTTTAGAAGCGCGGAGGATGCTCTCGCAAAATGCCGTGCGCTCTCAGGAAATGCGGCGCTCGAGCCCTCCGAGATTGCGGCGGCGAAGGACACCGCACTGTCGCGCTGCGCAGAGTTGGATCAGGAGCGAGCCAAAAGGGATCGGGAAATTGAGAGCGCCAGGCGCCGGGAGTCCGAATATGGCGCCGCACTCACGGCCCTTCGCGCGTTGTGTGGCGATGCTGGGCTTGAAGGTGCAGACCTCTACGCGTTAGCGCAGAAAGAACTCAGCGGCTTAGAGGAGGAAGAACGCCTGAGTCAGCGGTTGGATGAGCTGTTGCACGAAGAGCAGCGAAAGACGGCGGAGCTGCGCCAAAAAGAGCAGCTCACCACGCGCCTTAAAGCCGTGGATCCGGAACTGCCCCTCGACCCTTCGGTGCTTTCCGGTGTGCTGAGGTCGCTTGACGAACAGCTCTTGGGCCTTGAACAAACCGCGCGTGAAGCTGAGCTTCGAGCCGAGGAAGCTGGCCGTGCTGTGGACACGACGGCGCGTTCCTTGAAGCAACTTGAGGAGTTGGCCGCGCGTTACGCTCAGGTGGCGTTAGCGCTAAAACGAGCCGAAAGTGTGGTCGGAACACTTCCCGCACACGCCGAGACTATCGCCACGCAACTGAAGAGCCTGCGCGCTGAAGTGCGGCGTATTCGCCGCGACCTGGAAAGGTTGTCGGCGGAGCGCGAAAAGGCGCTGTTTGAGGCGAGCCTGGTCGGTCAGGCCGGTGGAGGTGATGGTGAGCTCTTGCGTCTTCGGGATGCGGTGGATGGTGAATTGCTGGCCGAGCGTTTTGAAGAGCTCGACGTGGATGCCGCGTGCAAAACTCAGGCAGAGCTCGGGCCCCTCGCCAATGCCCTGGTCGTGATGGACCCAGAGGCAGCGCTCACCAAGCTAACTGCGGAAAATCGGGAGTTGGCGACGGTGTGGCTGGTGAGGGCGGGGGCCGAACTCGGCGAGTTGGTTTCTCGGGAGCTTCCCGGACAATCCGGGGGTGATGTGGTGGTCGAGACTGAATTTGGCCTTCGTGTGACTCGCATCGAAGCCACCGGGACGCTCAGCCGTCGAGCGCGTGAACGTCGAGCTGAGTTGGCCGCGGCCGAAGCTCTGGAGTTGGGAACTCAGATAGAAAGCCTCGAGCTGTGGCTGCCACGTGCCGAAGACGCCTTGAGCGCGCTTGAGTTTCTAGAGAAAGAAATCGATCTCTGGCGCCGCGGTGATCCGAGCGTGTTGGAGTTGGAGGCAAGGGCGGCAGTGCTCACGGCGGAGGAGCAGAAAGATCTGCGTCGGCGTGAACTCAGCCAAATTGCCGATAAATTGCGAACATTGCAACAAAAGACCAACGGTGTACGCCCGCTTCTCGCAGAGGCCTGGCTGCTCGAGAAAGCGGCTGAGCCGGCGGATGTCTTGACGGCTCGCAATCGGGTGGCCAGAGCGCGCGAAGCTCGTTTGAAGATCACGGTGAGTGCGCCAGCAGTGGCTAGACTGCGTCAGCACCTCCACTCGCTCGCTGCACCGCCAGCGTCACCCGACGAGCTCAAGAATTGGGAGACGGAGAGGCCAGAGTGGGAGCGCGAACGGGACGCTCTGTTCGCTTTTTTGGAAGCCCTTTCACAGCTCGCGCAATCGAAGCACGCGCTATCTTGGCGTGACGCGCCGCGGAGTCTGGAAGACAATTCCGCGCTTGTACCCGAGCTTGAAGCCCAGCACGAAAATAGCCGCCTGGCGCTGGCCGAGGTCGAGCGGCAATTCGCGGAGACCGAGACCGTTTGGGAGCGTCTTACAGAGGGCTTTCAGCGGGCAACAGCAGAAAAACTTGCTGTGGCGGCGCACAAGAAGCGTGCCGCTGACGAACTCGCGCTTGAGCAAGTCGAAGACCTTTCCGAGCAGGCCTTGATCGTCGCGTATGGTGCCGAAGAACAGCGCAAAAAGTCGCTGGAATCGGCTGAGCTTGAGGAACGCGCCTTGCTCAAGGAAGTGGCACTGCGTGAGGAGCACTTGAAGCAAGCGACACGGGCACTCACCGCTGCAGAGGCCGCCGAAAAGAAGGAGACGGACGGGCGCGCGCCTGCAGAGGCTGCGGGAGCCCGGCTTCGCGAAGCGTTGGGCAACGCGCAGATCCTTGGCAATACGCTGGCTGCTGGCGAAACCAGCGAACTTTCCGAGGTCAGCAGCACGACGCTCTGGGCCGAAGCCAAAAGCAAACGCGAGCTCCTGTTGGAACGCATGAAGGCTGCGCGCGGCGGGCAAGAGCTGGCTGAAGGCATGGGTCTGCCAGAGCACGGCTCAAAAGACGCCCCTTGGGAGCAGTTTCTAAAAGATTGGCTGAGTGTGCGACAGTGGCTGCGGCGCCGCCTGCCGCCACAGGTTTCCGACGTGGAGGAGCCGCTTGAGGCCTTGAGCCATCTGGGTGCAGATCTCGGCCGCCTTGAAAGTCGCCTCGAACGGCAGGAGACCGATTTGCGGGGAACTTCCGAGGATGTGGCACGCAGCATTGAGGTGCAGTTGCGCAAAGCTTCTGGCCAGGTGCGGCGCTTGAATCAGTACTTGGAGGGCGTCCACTTCGGCAGCATCGCGGGTATTCGCGTGGAGCTCGGGCGCGTGGAACGCATGGATCAGGTGCTGAGCGCACTGCGCACCGGGACGGCCCAAGAGCTGCTGTTTCAGTCGGATCTTCCAATCGAAGAAGCGATGGATGAGATTTTCCGGCGCTACGGGGGAGGCCGCACCGGGGGCCAAAAACTGCTCGATTATCGCGAGTATGTCGACCTGCGCGTGGAAGTGCGACGCCAAACCAAAGACACGTGGGAGCCAGCGAATCCCACCCAGGTCTCGACGGGTGAGGCTATTGGCGTGGGGGCAGCGCTCATGATGGTGATCCTGACGGAGTGGGAACGCGACGCCAATCTCCTCCGTTCGCGGAGAACTGAAGGTTGCCTGAGGTTCCTATTCTTGGATGAAGCCAATCGGCTCTCTCAAGACAATCTCTCGATCCTATTCGATCTTTGCGCCAATTTGGATCTGCAGTTACTGATCGCTGCCCCCGAAGTGGCTCATTCCGAGAAGAACACGACGTACAGGCTGGTGCGTCGTGTTTCGGACGATGGCAAGGAGGAAGTGCTAGTGACTGGAAGGCGTGCGAGCCTGCCAGAGTGGCCGCCGGCGGTGGAGGAGGAGCCGCAAACGGAGGCTTTCGTGAGTCCCGAGGCGAGTGGCGATCACGATCCAAGCCCAGAGCCTTCAGCGCCTGAAGAAACGGAGTCGGTTCCACCTTCAGCGAGCCCGGAACAGCGCCGACTTTTTGACTTTTAGCCGCTCACTCAGGTTGCTGCCTTGGCCGTCTTCGCAGGGACGCTATCACCGCGCGCCTTCAGCTTGCGCACTCGCTTGGGACGGTGCGAAAGTGGAGAAGGAACCAGCCCGCGCAGGGTGAGGACCTTGCCGTAGCAAAGCAGCGTATCGCCGGCTGCGATAACGTGGTCGTCCTTCGGATTGGGGATCGTGACACTCTCGCGTGCGATGCTGAGCACCACCACGTCGCGTGCACGAAGGCCACAGGCATCAATGCTCTTTCCACACAGCTCGGATTCAGGGGAGACCTTGAACTCGGTAACGCCATACCCATTGCGCAACGTGAGGCGCTGCCGGATATCAACCTCGGGCAACAGCACTTCTTCCTCGATGAGCTGGATCACCGCATCGGCGACATCGATCTGACTCGCATGTTCAATGCCTTCGAGGCCGGGGCTTGAATTCACTTCCATCACCAGGGGCCCTTCATGCCCTTCCAGCATATCGACGCCTGCAAAGCGCAGCCCTAAGACTTGGGCAGCGTGCACCGCCGTGCGTTCATATTCCGGATCCAGCGTGATCGGCTCGGTGATCCCACCGCGGTGCAGATTGCTGCGAAATTCATCGCCCTGTGCGACGCGCCGCATGGCGGCGATCACCCGATCACCACACACGATCGCTCGAATATCCCGACCGCGACTCTCGCTGATAAAACGTTGGACGAGCACGTGTTGCTTGGCGCCCTCTTGCAACGCTTCCACGATAGCCTCGGCAACTTTGCGTGTTTCGGCGAGGATCACCCCAATCCCTTGAGTGCCTTCCAGCAACTTGATCACACTCGGCATTCCGATGCGATCTAACGTGGCAACAATCGAGCCCTTGTCCTTCACGAAGATCGTTCGCGGGAAGCCCACGCGGTGCCGGCTGAGAACCTGAATGCTACGCAGCTTGTCGCGGGACACACTGATGCTGTGGCTCGGGTTCACGCAAAATACGCCCATTTGCTCGAATTGGCGAACCACGGCGCAGCCAAAAAAAGTGATGGAAGCTCCAATGCGTGGAATGACCGCGTCGAACTGGCGCACCTGCCGGCTCTTGAAATAGAGCTGAGGGCTCCCTTGCTCCACATCAATCGAGAAGCGCATCGGATCCAACACGACGGGCTGATGCCCACGCTTCACGCAAGCTTCCTTGAGGCGACGCGTGCTGTAGAGCTTGCTGCTACGAGATAAGATGGCGATTCTCATTTGGGATTTCCACCGGCAGGCTGGCTCAGCCTAGCGGACTTCAGCTTGCGGGTGATCATACGATGCGCGCAGTTCACGATGAACTGTCCGGCGAGGGCGGTTCTCCCGATCAACATGCGAAAGCGCATGTCGCCGCGATCCACAAGGCTTAGCTCAATGTCGAGCTGAATCCCTCCGAGCACCATTTGTGTCTTGACGAAATAGCGGAAAGTTTCGTGGCCGTTGCTCGACCGTACTGTGGAGCGGCGGCTTGGACGCGTGACCACCGGGATCCATTTTTCAGGATCGCTATCGGTGACCACGTCGAAGGCAATTCGGTTGCCCCGCATGCGCCGAATATTTTCCACGTGCACGGCTGAAGTGCGTGCGCCGGTATCGATCTTGGCCTTAAGCCGTTTCACTCCCCATTCGGGCAGGGCGACACGCTCGCTCCAGCCAACCATCACGAGCTCAGAAGGTGAGGATTTCATGGTCGTTGGCCGGCGTCTTGTAGCTCGGAGTCTTCCGTTCGAGCAAGACATTGAACTCAGCGCCGAGCAGGAGGGCCACACAGCAACCCCAAAGCCAGCCCAGTGTGATCGCCACCGCCGCGAGGCTGCCATAAAAGAGTCGGAATTGAGCCAGGTGGGCGGCGTAGTAGCCGAACGCCACCGAAGCGATCACGCCGATTCCTACCGCCAACGTCGCACCAGGCCAGACACGACGCTGAAACCCGGGACGGCGCAGTGCGATGCGATAGAAGGCCGCCAATAGGCCGGTCGCCGTCGCCAGCGCTACCAAGAGCGACGTCGCGTAAGCCAACGCGATCGGCTGGCCTGTCATTCGCACTACCATGACCTCAACTAACTCCGCGGGGCCACCCAACAACATAACGGTGACAAATCCACTGAGACTCAACGCAGCGGTTCCGACGAGCACACAGCTGAGTGCGATCAATCGTTTTTTCACCCACGAACGCCTCACCACATGCGTCGTTTCTTCAAAAACCCGAAGTGGCGTATGAAACGCCGAGGAGGCCATCCAGAGCGCTCCGAGGGCAGACAGTGGGGCTGCAGCTTTCCCTGAAAAAGCCTGAAATTGCAACGTCAGAACGCCGCGCACCTGGTCCGGTGTCACATTCAACAGCGAGGAAATGCTCTGGAGGCTCGCTTGATGGTCGTTGATTACCGTTGCAGTTAGCCAACCAACAAACGCTAGCATTGGAATCGTTGCCAAAAAAAGATCGAATGCCATCGCGCTGGCCGCGCGAGTGATGCGTTCCTTGGCGAACACTTCAAGCGTTCTCTCCCAGCGATTCGTGAGGTTCTGCGGATTCAAACTCTCTAAGGAGGCCATTTCTAGACTCTGCCCGACTCAGGCTGAATTTTGGAGTGTTGATTGTGGATTATCCACTTGCCGACCTTGTAGGTGGGGTGCGAGTGGGTGCGATTCGGACTGCTCAAAGTGGCTTGAGCAAGCCTCGCACGGCTTGCTAGAGGTTCTGAATCCGTGAGATGAATGTGGGAGCGAGGGACTATGACGTTTCGTGTCCAGACGTTCAATGTTTGCAGGCTGCCAAGCTTATTGGGGTTGCTCGCCATTCTGAGTGGCTGCACCTCAGGCTCGAACAATGGCAATTCTGGGGCGGCATTACCCGGATCCCCGGACCCCGTTGGAACCATCATGCCTGGGGTTCCTGATCCTAGCGGAACAGCAACCGGAACAGTTCCTGTGTCACCTGGCGTTGTTCCTTTGGCCAACCCGGGTGACGTGGTGCGAAGGCTTTCGCGGGCCGAACTCGACAACACACTCCGAGATCTTTTGGGTGATACCTCGGCCGCTGCCGCTCGCAGCTTGGCGGAGGATGAGTTCACACCTTTCGACAACGATACGGGACACCAAAGCGCATCTTCTGCGTTGATCGAAACCTTGGAGGCCATGGCCACCGATCTGGCAAAACGTGCGCTCGGGGACTCGACGCTGCGTGGCAAGTTGGTGCCGTGTGTTCCGAATGGCGTTGCAGATAGCGTCTGCTTTCGGCAGGTGGTGAAGGGCCTTGGGCGGCGCGCTTTTAGACGGACATTTTCTGACGCTGAGGTCGACCATTACATGCCCATTCTGACGCTGGTGCAGACCGACGGTCCTGCCGTTGGGGCAACGTTCGATACTGCAGTTGAGTTGTCGATTCGCAGCTTCGTCCAAGATCCAGAGTTCCTATATCGCATTGAGATCGGTGCGCCCACGGCTACAGCTGGCGGTTTCACCCTCACAGGTTTCGAAGCAGCAACCCGCCTTTCTTACCTGATCTGGGGCAGCATGCCGGATGAGCCACTGCTCAGCGCCGCCGAAAATGCTCTGCTCGCCGATGGCCCTGGCCGGAAGACGGAGGCGTTGCGCCTTCTGAATGACCCCCGTGCAAAGAGCCAAGCGTACCGCTTTCACGCCATGTGGCTCGGATACCGCGCGATACCGCAAGCTGCACCCCTGGCGTCGGCTTTTGTTTCGGAAACGAATCGCTTGATTGACCGGGCCGCCTTTGAATCAGGCTCGTATCTAACGCTCTTTTCGTCCAACGAGACGTATCTGGACACCAGCTTGGCGACTCACTATGGATTGCCAGCTCCGGCCGGAGGTGCCGCGTGGGTGACGTATCCTGTTGCGAGCCAGCGAGCTGGGATCTTATCCCAGGGCAGTGTGCTTTCGGCATTCAGTAAGTTCTCGGACACCAGCCCAACTCAGCGTGGCATCTTGGTGCGCACGCGCCTGATGTGCGAAGACATTCCCCCGCCACCCGCAGCAGTGGACGTTGACAAGGCTCCCACGAGTGCCCGCTCGAATTGCAAGATCGATCGCTACGCGGCCCACCGAGAAATCGCCAGTTGCGCGGCCTGCCATGCGGGCATGGATCTGATCGGTTTTGGCCTTGAGAATTTTGATATGGCCGGGCGCTATCGCGATCACGACGACGGGCATCCTGAATGTGCGATCAACGGGCAGGGAACCGTGCCCGTCTTGGGGAGCTTCAGCGGCCCGAAAGAGCTGTCAGAGAAGCTCATTGCCGCTCAAAAAGTGGAGATGTGTATGGTGCAGCATTTCAATGCCTTTGCGTCGGGTCGGGCACGCCGCCCAGAAGATTTGGCGCTCTTGATGCCGCTGGTGGAGCGTTTCCGACTGGGCGGATTTGCCTTCAAGGATTTGATATTGGATTACGTCGGTAGTACCGATTTTGGAACCAAGCAGGCGGTGGCACCGTGAGCCAGCGTGTCAGCCGCAGGACGGTATTGCGAGGTGTTGGTGGGATCGCCGTGAGCCTGCCAGTGCTTGAGTGCATGCTGAATTCGCACGGCACGGCCCTGGCGCAGTCGGGCGGTGCTCTGCCTAAACGTTACGGCATCGTGTTCGCTGGCCAGGCGATTGGTGGTGATAATTGGGAGGATGATAGCTTCGTGATTAAGGGCGTGCGCACCACTGAAGCAGGTCACTTTATCGTCCCCAAAGAAGTCGGTGCTGGCTACTCAACGACCACGCCGCTCAAACCGCTGGAGGCGCTGAAGGCCGACGTGAGCGTGCTCTCCGGGCTTCAAATCCCGTTCAATAAGAATTCCACCGAGGGCAATGTGGTGCCCCCCGCTGGCGCCTATCGGGATTTCCATGGCGGAGGTTCGAGCCCTCTTTTGTGTGGCACGCGTTCCATGAGCTCATCGTTTCGTGCGATGTCGATCACCTCTGATCAAATCGTTGCCGGCCTCTCCGCAGCACCGATGGGCTCACTCGTGTATCGTGCGCAGCCCTCTTGGTATTTGAGTGGGAGTACCTTCTCGGGGCGCCAGTACATCTCGTACGATGCGAATGGCGCGATCGAGGCTCAGGTGAGCGCCAAGGTTGCATATCAGGCCTTATTTGGGAATTTTACACCGATGGGCGACCAAGCCCAAGCAGCGCAAGTTTTCGATCAGCTAGCCCGAAAGAGCGTGCTCGATAGCATTCTCGTGAAAAGTAATTCATTGCTCAACCGGGTGAGCGCCGCAGATAAGCTGCGGTTGAGTAAACATTTCGATGAGCTGCGCGCCCTGGAAACCAAGATCGCCGCGGGCCCGATGACGAGCGCGGGCCAATGTCAGCTTCCAGCCCAGCCGGGAGATGACCCAGCCACTGGGGTGGTTAATGCCGGTTCAGGCTCAGACTTGATCGGCACGAACACGGGTTACAGCGACGAGCACACACGGTCGCGATTACTTGCCGATTTGATTCATATGGCGTTCGTGTGCGACCTGACGCGCTCAGCCACCCTGCAGGTCACCGTGTTTCAATCTCACATGAACATGTTCACGATCACCAACGGCCTCGGCTATCCGATATTGGCTGATCTGCACGAAGTCGGGCACAACGGCGATCCCAACAACAAAGGCCAGCTCCCCGTCAGCCTGTGCCTCCAGTGGCATATCAGCCACTACGCGTACTTAGTAGACAAGCTCAAAAACACACCTGAAGGCGCCGGTAGCGTGCTGGATAACAGCGCCATCATCTTTATGCCTGAGGCCGGTCACGGGACGCAGCTCAATGATGGCGTGTCGCTCAACGCCACGCATTCAGTTGAGCAAATGGTGTTGCTGGTAGCCGGTCGCGCAGGTGGGCTCAAAGCTGGCGTGCATATCCCAACAGGGGGTCGGCATCCGGGGTCGGTATTGATCAGTGCGATGCGCGCGGTCGGTTACGCCGGGGATACCTTCGGCGAGGTCACTGGCGGGGTAACGGAGATGTTCGCTTAGAGGCGTGTTGTCGGTGGCTCGGCGAGCCTAGGATCAGCTAATTTGGGGCTAGGTTGAGTTCGCCAGGTCGCCGGCACTATACGACCTTCCGTGCGCCGCTCTCTGATTGCTTTGCCCCAAGGCGCCGTCGTCCTCGCACTCATCGCGCTGGGACCGCGGGCGAACGCCGCGGATGCCGCAAGCAGGCGCGAAAGGCTCGCATCCCAGGAGACCAAGCCTACAACCGCGAAGCTTGTCACGATGACCAGCCTGTATAGCGCTTCAGCACTGAGCCTGGTGGCCTCGGGAGTTTTTGGGTGGAAAAGTTTGGCCCGGAAAAACGAAGCTGACACGGAGCTTCAGCTCGCTGAGCCTGGCTTTTGCGCAGGCCTGGTGGCACCAAAGTGCCAAATCTACTCCAACCTGCGCGAATTACAGGGCGTCTACGCGCTTCGTGCCTGGGGACTCTTGGGGGTGAGCAGCGTCTTTGCCTTCTCGGGATTGGCCGTCCATGAGCTTTGGCCGAATGAGCGTTATTCTGTAACCGCTGCAATCATTCCGGATCCCAGCCAGGCTGAAGTTTGGTTGAGATTGCAATTGGAGTTGTAAGGCTGGGGCGCGGAAGGCATAGAGCTGAGCAGAGTCGAAGGAGCCGCATGGAAAATCTACTGAAGCAAGAAACGCATTTTGCCTTTGGCAAAAACTGGCTCGATTACGCCGAAAAGATCGACGAGCCCAAGATCGCTCAGGCGGTCTCCGACCTGAAGCGGCTCAACCAGGAGGAGCGTTTGGATGGCAAGTCGTTCCTCGACATTGGCTGCGGCTCGGGCCTCCACGCCTTGGCGGCGCTCCGGCTCGGTGCCGCATCGGTAGCCTGTGTCGATATCGATGCGGATTCGGTCGCAGCAACCAAGAAGACGCTTGCCAAGTTCGCGCCCGATGCGCCGGCCAACGTCAACGTTGAAAGCGTGTTTGAGATGCGCCCCGAAACGCATGGCACTTATGACGTGGTCTATTCTTGGGGGGTGCTTCACCACACCGGCGACATGTACCGAGCCATCACCCAGGCGGCTTCGTTGGTGAAGGCGGATGGCGTCTTCATTATCGCACTTTATCGCAAGACACCGTTTTGCGGCATGTGGCGGGTGATCAAGAAGCGCTACTCCAGCGCGAAGCCCATCAGCCAGCAAAAGATGATGCACTCTTTCCTGACGCTCAAGCATGGGCTCCAACGTTTGCGCGGTGTTGATATCCAAGGAGCGATTGCCAATTATTCAAAAATGCGCGGCATGAACTACTACAATGATGTTCACGATTGGCTCGGCGGTTATCCCTATGAGTCGATTTCCCCAGAGGAATGTTGCGCACTGTTCGAAAAATTGGGATTCAAACTCGCTCACAGCAATGTCGGAAAGATGCCGAAGGATCGTGGTCTTCTCGGTTCAGGCTGTGATGAATTTCGCTTCGTGAGAAAATAGATCTGGCAGAGAGTGGCCACGCGGTGGCTCAGTCCTACGAATTTTGCCACATTCAGCGTTCTCAGTCCTGCGAATTAGGCCGCGTTCGGCGTCTCAGCGCTTCACGCAAGACCACCAGATTCCCAAGATTGGTGAAAGACGTGGCCAAGGCCAAGCCATAGATCCCCCAAATCTTATACCCCACGATTTTTGCACCGACGCCGAGCAGGTTCGCGACAACACTGATGATGCTCGGAGTCTTTGTGTCACCGTGTGCCAAGAAACCACCCCCGAAAAGTTGAGCCAACGGCCCACCGAGAGCGACTCCCACCAGAAGGAGCGTTAGCAACCAAAGGCTATGGAGCTCGCTTGGCTTGAGGCTCCGAAAGACGAGGCCGAGTAGCGGCTCCCCGGCGAGCAAGCCCAACGCGGCACCGCTCAGAATCACTGCTAAGAGCACCCAAACCCTGCGCCGAATAGCACCGTCAAAGCGTGCCGAATCGCCTTCGTGTACGGCGCTCGCCAAGATCGGAATGCCAGGCGAAACGACCGATTTAGCCAGAACCCCACCGGCAGAATTGTGGAGTGTCTGGGCCGTGTGCAAGAGGGAGAGTTCACCCGCTGGCGCGAGGGATGCAAAGAAGCGATCGGCGAGTGTGTTGAGCTGCAGAATGGAAATGCTCACCAGCATTGGTTTGCTGCGGCGTAGGGTTGTTACGACCCCAGGCAATGCGAAATTTGGCAGCACCCACGGTCGCAAACCAAATGCAAGCACCACGGTCTGGATCACAAACCTGATGACAGCCGCCCATGCCGCCGCTTCCACGCCCAGGCGCGGCAGCGCTACTACCAGAAATCCGATCGAGATAACTCCACCGGCTAACGACAAGCTTTCGACCGCAACAAACCGGCGAGCGGCATGGTAGCTCACCCACATGGCTGTGTTGATCGCGAAACCGATCATCGCGAGCAGGTGAATTCTCAGCAGGTGAACGGCAAGGTTCACGGTCTCGCCGTCAAAACCTGGGAACACGAGCGGCAGCCAAAAAGGCGCAAGCACACCAAGAATCACCGCGATCCCCGTGTAGCCGAGGGCGGTGAGCCAGGTGAGCGTCCAGCCTGTGCGGTGCTTCTCAGCCGGGTCTGAAATGGTGCTGACAACAGGCACCCCCACCACAAACAAGGTGTTCGCAAAAATTATCACCAAAAGCTGAGGGACCGTGAAGGAGGCAAACAACGCATCTGTCTCGGGCCCCACTCCTAACTTCAGCAGGACGTACCACTGCAAAGCAGCCAACAGCAGTGTGTTCAGCGCAACCAGAATCGCGATGCGCCCGGCTAGCTTGACGGAGGTTAACGTGCTGGTGGACTTAAAAGGTAGAATCGCCAAATCGAACCCGACTATGTACTCAGTTGGGGCAGCTGAGCCAACCCCTGGCTACGGACCCTGAGCCAGCGGCATTGGAGCGTCTCTAACAAGCGGGGCAAAGCCGCCCCAAGCCGAGGCGCGCCGTCGTACTCCCAAACTTGTGCGTGACCTCTGTCTCAACGTCGAACACCAGATAGTAAGCATGCTTACTATCTTTCAAGGAACGAAAAGGGCAGCAGATCAACCAGGCTGAGCAAAATTCGAGATGTCAGCCTGCTCATGCGCCGCGAAATCAAGGTGCAGGCAATTGCCGTCGGGATCTTGGATGTTAACCTGGTAAGTTCCAAAACCTGGGACGACGCCGACACGATAGGCAACACCCAGCGAGCGCAGGTGCGACAAAAACTCCCTGAGCCCTTCGCCCCTGATCGCGAAGTGCTGGAGCTGCAAATTGGCTGGCGGATCCGGGGCTTCACTCGCCTCGATGAGATGAATAATCGGTTCGGCACCCAAGTACAGCCAGGCACCGGGAAAGGAAAAATCGGGACGTTTTCCCTCCAGCAGGCCGAGCGTCTCCACGTAGAATTGCCGAACCTGGGCGAGGCGTTGGGTGCGGATATTCACGTGGTCAAGTCGTACGAAGTGCATGGGGTTAGCCTGTGGATGGGTGTCTGGTGCCGAGGCCAGGGTTCATCGAGTTCGGGGTTGCGCTGTTAGGTGCCATGTTGGGCAGGCGGCGCGCGGGAATGATGACCTCCGGCGAGGGCAACGTGCCGGCTCGTGGAATCAGATACACCGCCTTGGCGTAGAGTACCTTGCTCTTGTTGATCAGGCGCACACGTTTCCCCTTGCCAATATCTAAATAACGCCCGTTATTCGCTGCCATCAGCGTGCTGACGCTGATGCCGAAGCGAGCAGCAATTGACTTAAACGTATCTTTCTTTTTGGCAGTGTAACTCACGGTGTAGACGCGCGGCTTAACCTTGTTGTATTTCACCAACAGCGGTTGCAGGCGGTGCGCGCTCTCTTGCGCGTCGGGATTGTAGAACCGGATGTGCAGGTGCGTGCGATGGCCTCGAACGTGACGAATCAACGCTGGGCGCACGCCCAGGGTTCCACGAAACAGATCCTCGACCCAAACCGGATCATCGCCGCATTTTAGCGCGTAAGGCTTCAGGAGCCCTTGAATGGAAGCATCAATCAGGATCATCTCAACGTCGGATTCAAGCGTCAGTGCTCGAATGAAAGCCCACGTTTTCTCCACATCGAGGTTCAAAGCGTTCGCCGTGGCGTACCACTTGGCTCCAGCAATATAGAAATAGCTGATATCAATATCGCGTCCTGCCTGATGGCTGAGATGCGGCGACAGGTGCCCACCGCTTTGGGCACTCACGTCACCGATGAACAGCTTGGGAGCGTCCGGGAATGCTTCGTGGACCCTGGCAAGACTGCGCGTGAGGTAAGTCACGGTTTCTTCGGAGGCCCAGGCCGTACCAGGCGCCACCAGTGTGTAAAAGTCACTCTCCGGGAAGCGAACGCCGTTCATGAGCGCGCCACCATTGGGACGACCGATCGACAACGCCCCCAACTTTTCGGGACTGTGCAGCAGCCATTGTTCCAGCGTCTTTTCGCTCAGCGCATCGTACGGATGGGGACGTTTGAGCTGGGATCCTTGCGCAAATGTACTCGGATCTTCCTCGGGGACATCGTCATGGACGGCAGTAGGATCGTCCGGATCGGCCTCGCCATCTTCTCCCGCAATGTTGGGGTTTTGCTCAACGGCCGAGAAGCGTGCGCGGGGCGGATTCGTCGGGGGTACCACACCTGCGCTGAGCGCCGGGAATTCGCTATTAGACGCATCCGGAAGCTCTTGGGGTGTCCGAGGCTCCGTAGCGCCTAGCTCCGAACTCCGGAGCGGTGGAGTGGCGGTCGCGCAGCTGAGACTGAGGACACCTATCCAGTAAACAGGGCTCAGGAGACGCCGGGCTGAAAGGAGGGGTCGCTTCACAGGGTGTGAAACGCTAGCCCAATACCTCGATCTCACCAAATCAATGGGAAATGTGCGGGCGTTTGATCGGAGGTGCGCAATCGAATAGACGCGTACGTATGCAGGCATTGCTGAGCAAAGACCCCTGGGAGACGCTGGATAGCTGGTACCGGGAGGCGGAGCAGGCCGGCGAATTGATGGTGGATGCGATGGCCCTCGCTACCGTGGACGCCTCCGGCAAACCTCGCTCGCGCATGGTGCTCTACAAGGGCCGCGTTGAAGGCAAGGCGGCTTTTTTCACTAATTACGAAAGTGCCAAGGCGCACGAAATGGACGGGGAACCTCGAGTGGCATTGACCTTCCACTTCCGTTCACTTACGCGACAAGTCCGCATCGAAGGCGTAGCAGTTAAGCTGAGTCCAGCAGCGTCAGACGTGTACTTTGCCAGTCGTCCTCGAGAAAGTCAGATCGGGGCTTGGGCATCGCCCCAAAGTCGGCCCATCGTCGATCGGGCAGAGTTGCTTCAGCGGGCGGAAACGGTGCGGGCTCGCTTTGAGGGTGCGGAGGTCGCTCGGCCCGCGTTCTGGGGTGGTTATGGCGTGGAACCAGAAATGTTTGAATTCTGGATCGGGGGCGAGTTCCGGCTCCACGATCGCTTCGTTTACGCAAAGACTGCGGCTTCCTGGGCAGTCCAGCAGCTCGCCCCGTAGGCTGCCCTTGCTCGGCGCGTTCGAATGGTTATGGTGCGCGCCAAACGAGGAATGCCATGAGCGAACGCCAAGAGCATCATTTCAAAGCCGAAGTCACGCAAGTTTTGCGATTGGTGATCCAGTCGCTCTACAGCAATCAGGAAGTCTTTCTCCGCGAGCTCGTTTCGAATGCCTCGGATGCGCTCGATAAGCTCAGATTCCGTGGCATTCAGAATCCGGAGCTGCTCGCTCCCGATCACGTTCTGAAGATTCGGATTTCGGCAGATCCTGAAAAGAAGACGCTAACGATCTGGGATAACGGCGTCGGGATGACGGCCGATGAGCTGGCCCAATCACTCGGAACAGTCGCTTGGTCTGGCACGCGAGAGTTTGCGGAGAAGTTGAAGCAAGCCCAATCTGCGGATCAAAAGGTGGATCTGATCGGGCAGTTCGGGGTTGGATTCTATAGTGCGTATCTTGTCGCCGACGAAGTCGAGGTCATCAGTCGCGCCGCCGGCACGGAAGAGGCGCACGCCTGGATCTCCAAAGGCGAGAGCACGTTCACGATCGAATCGGCCACCCGCGACGTTTCAGGTACGACCGTCGTGTTGCACCTGAAGGATGAGTCTGCCGAATTCTTGGAGTCTTTCCGAATCAAGCAGCTGATTTCCCGCTATTCCGACTACATCGCGCACCCCATCGAGCTCGGCGAAATCGAGAAAGAGAGCTCCGAGCTCAAGTTCACTGCCATCAATCAGGCGAGCGCGCTTTGGCAGCGGAACTCCAAGGATGTCAGCAAGGAGCAATATGAGGATTTCTATCAACATCTGACGCATGATTGGGAGCCGCCACTCGCGTACAAGCACTTCAAGATCGAAGGCACCCAGATGTTTGTGGGCCTTCTGTTTCTGCCCAAGCGAGCCCCGTTCGATTTGTTTGAGCCCGAGCCTGCGCACGGCGTTCGCCTCCACGTGAAACGCGTGTTCGTGATGGATAACTGTCAGGAGCTCGTGCCGCGTTGGCTGCGTTTTGTGCGAGGCGTGGTTGATTCCGAGGATTTGCCGCTGAATGTCTCGCGCGAAGTGCTTCAGGATTCGCGTGCCGTGCGGATCATTAAAAAGCAGGTCGTGAGCCAAACACTGGACTTGATCGAAGAGCTGGCCGCAGGGCAGGCCGAAGAATATGCCGCATTCTGGAAGATCTTCGGTGCGGTGATCAAGGAAGGGCTGCATTTTGAGCCTGAGTACAAAGATCGAGTGAGTAAGCTGCTGCGCTACGAGAGCACTGCAGGCTCCGAGCTGACATCGCTCGACGCTTACGTGGAACGGATGAAGACGGGTCAAAACGCGATCTATTACGCCGCCGGTTCATCGCGCGCTCAGCTAGAGTCGAGCCCGCATTTGGAACTGCTCAAGAAGCGTGGTTATGAGGTGCTCTTCCTGACTGACCCCGTCGATCCCTTCGCCGTTTCAACTCTTGAAACCTACGGCGATAAACCGCTCGTTTCGGCGATGCAGGCTGATCTCAAGTTGGACGATGCGGACAAGCCGAAAGACGACGCGAAGTCCGAGGAGAAGCCGGAGATGGTGCCATTCATCACGCGCATCCGGGAAGTGCTCAAAGATCGCGTTGCCGACGTGCGCGCCTCGGAGCGCCTCACCGATTCGCCAGTATGTTTGGTGGTATCCGATGGTGGCATGTCGCCACATATCGAACGCATGCTGCGCGCGTCGCGCATGAGCGTCCCAGAGAATCGACGGATTTTCGAGGTGAATGTCGATCACCCGTTGATCGCTCGGCTGTCAGAGCTTGAGAGCCAGGTTCCCGGGAATGAGCGGGTGGGGGACTGGATCCTCGTCCTTTACGATCAAGCGTTGCTCTCGGAGGGCAGCCCAATCGTTGACCCTGGCCTCTTCGCACGGCGCCTCTCGGCGCTCCTCACGCTCGCGGCAGCCCACGAACACGTGGAGCCCAATGTGGAGCCTGCTCAAGTCACCACGTAGAGCGTGGTGAGTAGCACCAGCCACACGACGCCCAAAAAATCCCAGTACTGCACGCAGAGCGCCACGCCTTCTAGGCGTGAGCTCGAATACTTCCGTTGTTCGGCCTTGTAGAGCACAAGGCCGAGCGGGGCAAAGCCACCCAAGACATGCAAGGCATGTAGGCCCGTCAGCATGAAGTACGTAAAAGTATACAGATTCTTCAGGCTTGCACTGCCTTCCACCTGAGTCATGCTGTGCCAGTTGAAGGCTTGGGCAACCAAGAATAACACTGCAAAGCCCAGCATGGCGCGCAGCCACAGCTTAAACCGAGAGTAGTGATTGGCGCGGAGGGCTCGGAGCCCAATGTGCCCCGAGAGGCTCAGCAACAGAATAAAGGCTGTGCTCACGAAGAGCCCGGGAGGAAGGCCCGGCAGGCCTAACGTGCGCCACTCCCGGTTATTTGAACGGGTTACCAGGTAGCCGACGATGTTAGCGATGAAGATTGCGCTCAGTGAGGCGATGAAGATCCACATCCCGAGCTGCCGTGCGGACATCCGGAAAGAGGGCTCACGTGGCCCGCGGGGGTGCTCGGACTGGAAAGACATGGGGCTCAACCTAGCTCCTTTTTAGTTGCGTGGGGTTCACTTCAGCAGTTTCTTCGAGGCGAGGTGTTTGGATTTCGGAGAGCGCCCATTCGATTTCCTCACGCACCCAAGCTTCGCCTTCATGCGCGCTGGCGAGCGCCAGGCCTTCGACGCTTGAGATGGGATCGCCTTTCCCGAGCCTCCCCAATGCCCAAGCGGCATGGCCCCGCACAAGCGAACTCAAATGAGTGTGGAGGGCATTGAGTAGCGGTTGAATCGCCGAAGGATCCCCGGAGTTTCCGAGCGCAATCGCCGCGTTTCGTGCCAGGCAGGCCCTTGGGATCCGACGCATCGCGGTGCGTCGAGCAAAGCGACGGTAACCGGAAGAGGTGAGTTCGAGCAGGGAAAGTAGCTCAGGTAGGGCATAATCGACCTTTCGCGGAAGCCCCGGCGGCGTCGGTTTGCTTTCAGAGCCCGCATTGTAAGGGCACACGGCTTGGCAGATATCGCAACCAAACACGTGATTGCCCATGAGTGCGCGAAGCTCGCGTGGGATCACACCGCGGTACTCAATCGTGAGGTACGAAATACAACGCCGCGCGTCGAGCACGTATTCGCTAACAAATGCTTGGGTTGGACAAGCATCCAGACAGCTTCGGCATTTGCCGCAGCCTTGTACTTGGCCAAGGCTTTGCGGAAGCTCCACATCTAAGACGAGCTCGCCCAGCATGAAATAGCTGCCGAGCCCCGGCGCTATTGAGAGCGTATTTTTGCCCGTGAAGCCGACTCCGGCCAACCACGCCGCCTCGCGCTCCAAAAGCGGTGCGGTATCGACGCAGGCGCGCGCAAGGACCTCCCGGCCGAAGATCTGGTTGCACGCCCTGGCGAGCGCATTCAGCTTGGGCCGCATGACGGTGTGATAGTCACCGCCCCGTGCGTAGGCTGCCACGTAACCCGGTTGAACCAGCGCCGCTCCAGGTTTCCTCAATTCCACCAGTCCGCCTCCCGAATAGGACAACGCGACCACCACCAGCGTTTTGGCGCCGGGCATCAGCGTGCGGGGGTCAGCTCGATCGGAATGGTCGCTCAGATAGGCCATTTCACCGTTGAAACCGGCGTCGAGCCATCTCGTGAGCGCATCCGAACCGCGTTCGAAGCGCTGAGCTGGCGCGAAACCGACGCGCGCAAAGCCGAGCCCTAGCGCGGCGTCTGCAACGGCTTTCGCCCATCCTGTCGGGTCAGAGCTTTCCGCCTGGGGCATGATGTTTGTAGTGTATGGCGGGAATAAATCGGTGAGGTCCAGGGTCCCAAGCCGCGTGAGAGTGTGGTACGCCCGCGGGCGCCGGGCTCCGCTGCCCCTCTTCTAAATTTACGCCGGGAAACTTCGGGATGCACCGTGATTGAGATTCAAGACTTATACAAGTACTACGGAGATCGGCGAGTGGTGGGCCCGCTCTCGGTGAAGATCGAGAAGGGGCAGATTGTTGGGCTCTTGGGGCTCAATGGCGCCGGCAAAACGACCACTCTGCGCATCCTAGCGTGCGACCTACTGCCAACGAGCGGCTCGGTGCGTGTCGGGAATGTGGATGTGGTTGAGAATCCAGAGCTCGTGCGCTCCAAGATCGGTTACCTGCCGGACTCGCCGCCGCTCTACAACGAGATGCGAGTGAGCGAGTACCTCAGCTTCGCCGCGCGGCTGCGCGGGGTGCAGCGCTCAGAGCTCGCAAAACGAGTCGATGATGCGATTGAGCAAACCGAGCTGGGAGAGGAACGCCATCAACTGATCGGCGCACTTTCGCATGGCTTCAAGCAACGGGTTGGCATCGCGCAGGCGATTGTGCATCGCCCAGAGCTGGTGGTCCTGGATGAGCCGATCAGTGGCTTGGATCCAAAGCAGATCGTCGAAATGCGCGATCTCGTGCGCGGGCTGCGCGGTGAGCACACTGTGATTGTTTCAAGCCATATTTTGACAGAAATTAGCGAAACCTGCGACCAATTGTTGGTGATTCGGGATGGTCGGATTGCGGCCGCGGGGACGGAGGCGGAGCTCTTCTCCACCCTGACGCACGGCATGCGGATTGAAGTCACAGTCCGAGCCCAGCCCGCCGAAAGGGAAGCAGTTTTCGAAAATCTACGTCAGGTGGTCAGCCGCCTCTCCGGTGTTTCGGATATCAGCCAGATCGATCCCCCTGAACCCGGAGGCCATTGGGTGAGTGCGCTCGTGGTGGGTGAAAGTGATGTCCGCGAAGAGCTGCTGAGTGCGCTCGTGAGCGCGGGGCTCAAGGTCGTTCAGTTCGCGCGCAGCGAGAACGAGCTCGAGAACGTTTTTCTTTCGCTTTCTGGGGCTGGGGAGCGCCGAGCGCGGCGCGGAGCCCGAAGCAATCTCCGCTCAGGCGCGGACGCCGTGGAGGCCGTATGAAGGCGATGCTCATAGCCAGACGCGAGCTCAACGCGATCGTGCGTTCACCGATGGGCGCAATCATTATCTCGGTGACACTCCTGATCAACGGGTTGCTGTTTTACAATATGGTGCTCACTGAAAAGCTCTTGAGCGGCCAAGTATTGGAGCAGTTCTTCTACTACACGAGCGGCCCGATGATGCTGGCAGCGGTAGCCCTTTCGATGCGATTGCTCGCCGAGGAACGCCAGAACGGGACGGTGATCTTGCTCAATACGTCTCCGATTACTGATGCGGAAATCATCTTGGGCAAGTTTATCGGAGCGTTCGTGGTCTTGATGATCATGGTGCTCCTGACGCTCTACATGCCGGCCCTGATCTTGGTGAATGGCAAGGTGAGCGTCGGCCACATCGCTGTCGGCTATTTGGGGCTGTTGCTCTTGGGAGCCTCGGTCCTGGCCATCGGGATTTTTGCTTCATCGCTGACACGCCACCAGATCATCGCGGTGGTGATCGCCGCGGCCATTTTGGTGCCCTGGCTGGTGCTTTGGAAGCTCGCGCAGCTGGTGGATGCCCCGCTGAATAAATTTCTGAATGCCTTTGCTCTTCATCATCAAAATTTCCGAACCTTCCAGACAGGCGTCTTGCGCCTCGACAGCGTGGTCTATTACGTGGCCGTGACTTACTTTTTCCTGCTTGCCGCCACCAAAGTGTTGGAGGCTCGACGATGGCGCTGAACGACGAAAACATGACGGATTCTGGCGATGCCAATCGGGTTCCTCCCGAGGGTCCGGAAGCTGTAGTGGCACCGATGGCCACTGCCGCGGTGAAGGATGATCGCACATCGCCGGCGTGGACTGTGCCGTTGTACGTGTTCGGTCTGGCGCTGCTTTACCTCGGCGAACGGGTTTTCTCAGAGCTTGAGAATGGCCGTTGGTTCGGTTCAGGTTTAGGGCTTTCTGCAGTCGCGATCGCAACTTTCGTGCGTTTTTCCCCGCGTTTTCGCATGGGTGGTGCACGCCAAGAAATCGAAAATACGCTGGCGCTTTTGTCGCTGGCAGGCCTCATCGGCGTGCTCCTTTATTTTTCGACCACTGATGCTGGGCTTGCCAAGCTCGGTCTGGATCGGCTCGAAGTGCCGGTACGCGAGCGAATCATCGGGGTGGTTCGGATCGTTTGGATCTCACTGATCTGGCTCACCTTGCTGCCCATGGTGTTCGCTGAGCTGGCGCTTTACCCGATGCGCCACGCCGAGCAGCCTGAGAGTCGGCGTGTGCGGGCAGCTGCAGCAGCGGGCTTGGCGTTGGCCATGGCGGCTGTTTACGGGGGCTTGTTTGTTTTCAGCGCGGATGCCGCTGATCTGAAGGTCGATTTTTCATACTTCAAGACCTCCAAGCCGGGCGAAGCCACGATCAAGATTGCCCGACAGATCAAAGGCCCGGTGCGCATCATCGGTTTCTTCCCTGAAGTGAATGAGGTCAAGACGGAAGTGGCGGCGTATTTGAACGCGCTCGCTCAAGGCATCCCGAACATCAAAGTCGAGTTCAAAGATCGCCTGCTCTATCCGAAAATTGCCGAGCAATATCGTGCTTTCAAGGATGGCGAGATCATCTTGGCCAAGGGCGGCGAGAATCAGAAGTTCAGTCTGCTAAATACGGACATCGGCGACCAGTCCACCCGGGATACGCTGAAGAAGCTGGATGAGAAGTTTCAAGAGGTGCTGTTGAAGTTGGTGCGGACGCGGCGCACGGTGTACCTCACCACGGGTCACGGGGAGATCAACGATGGGGACCGTTCAGGGGGCGTCGGCCGTGGCAGCCAAGTAGTTCGAAAGCTGCTTGAGAATCAGAACTACGCCGTGCGCGATCTGGGCCTCACTCAAGGCCTCGGCAAAGAGGTCCCTGCGGACGCAGATGTGGTGCTCGTGCTTGGCCCAGTCGATCCTTTTGCACCCGAAGAGCTCGCCACGTTGCGACGCTACCTGGAGCAGGGCGGCAAGCTCCTGCTCGCCCTGGATCCGGACCGCACGGCTGATCGGCAGTTTGCGCTGGTCAAGGATGGCGCAACACCGAGTGGGGCGTTGCCCAACCCCACGACCGAAAGGCCTCAGCTCCAGGCACTCGCCGATATGGCGGGGCTTGTGCTCCAGCCGCCGCTCCTCGCCAATGCCAATCAACATTTGACCGCGCGCCAGAACAAAAGCGACCGCGCACTGATCTACACCTCAAGCTTTTCGTCACACGCGTCCGTTTCTACGCTGAGCCGTAACGCACCTCGGGCCGCGCTGATCGTGGGTGGCTCTGGCAGCTTGGAGCGTGGCAAGGATGCCAAGGGGGACATCAATTTTACGGTGCGCAGCATGATGGGCACATTTGCCGACGCCAATTCCGACTACGAAAAGCAGGAAGCGGAGAAGAGCGAAGTCTTCAACATGGCCGCCGCGGTAACGCGCGATCTGAATCCTCAGCCTGGCAAGAAGGATGAAGGCAAGAAGGACGCTCAGGCTAAGAAGCCCGAGGCTGAGAAGAAGGAAGCCCGCATTTTCGTGACCGCCGATGCGGACTGCTTCACGGACACATTCCTCGGTCAATTCAACGCGAATCAGGCGTATTTTTACGATGCCGTGCGTTGGTTAGGGGGTGAGGAAAGCTTCGCTGGATCGCAGAGCACCGAGGAAGACGTGCGGATCCAGCACTCACGCAAAGAAGATACGGCAGTTTTTTACTCCACCATTTTTGGATTCCCCGCGCTGGTGCTCGGAGCGGGCCTTTTTATTAGTCGCCGTTCACGACGGCGCATTACGGCCAAGGGTTGATGATGACGCGCAGCATGGCTCTACACGCAGCGCTCCTCGGGATAGCTTCCCTCGGTGCGCTCTACTTTTGGACGCGTGATGACGCTCCGGCCACCCAACGGGCAGATAACGTTCTGATCTGGGAAGCCACGAGCGACCGACTCACCGAGATCGGCTTCAAGTCGAAAGACAAGAGCGTTACCTTGGTGGCTCGAAAAGATGAAAACGGTGCCTATTTCGAAGGTCGCCATGAATCGCGCGATCCGCTGCCTGAAGGGCACCCCACGCTCGGTGCTGCCGACCAGAGCAAAGTCAAAAAAGACACCACCAAGGTCACTCGGTTCATCGCCGCCGCAGATGCTGAAACTCTTGCCAAAGATGTCGCCCCACTCCGTGCGCTGCGCCGAATCGGGCGTGTCGATAAGAAACGCGATCCTGAATTTGGGCTCGATACACCGGATGGTACGCTGATCTTTAAATTCGGCTCACTGGAGCAAACGCTCGCGATCGGTGGGCTAGCTCCTGGCGAAGAGGATCTTTACGTCCGGTACCTCAAAACGGGCGAGGTCTACGCCGTGAGTCGTGATGTGGTCAATCGCGTGCGCTACGCCGACTCGCGTCTGGTAGAGCGCGCACTCCACGCCTTTAAAGTGCCAGAAGAGAGCTTAAGCGTGAAGATCGAGAAGGGCGATCGAAAGCGTGAATTGGTGCCGGTTGAGGGCAAAACAGACGGCTTTGCTGATGCGAAGGAGCCTGGAAAATTGGATGAAACAGCGGGCAATTGGATGGCGAATGTGCGCCGCCTGCGTCTCTCCGCCTACGTGGAGAAGCCCAGCAAGCCGCCCACGTTGGCCCAGCTCGTGGTAAAAGTTCGTTACTCGGATAAGGGCAAGGAAATCGGCGTTTTGGAGCTCTACAACATGGGCCCAGAGGCTGATGAAGAAGTTCAGTACCTCGGGCGTACCGAACACAGCCGCTGGTTTTTTTCGCTGCTTAAGACCAGCGTTGAGCAAATTGAACGCGATCTGCCGAGCGTGCTGAAGTAAGCCTCCGCAATACCAAGCGCCGCCAGCATCTCTAAGAAGCGGGGGCAAAGCCGGCGCGCGCCGACGTGCTCCCAAACTTGTCCGTGACCTCTATTACGGCCAACGCGAAAAGTGACCATCGTAGAGGGGTTTGACCTGTGGCAGGTCGCTCCAAGTCGAACACAAGGTAGTAAGCATGCTTACTATCTTCCAAGCAACAAACGGACAGCTCACCTGGCGCTCCCGCAGCGCGGCCCTGCTAAGTTTGCCCATCCCGCAGCGACCCGCCAGCGACGGGGCGATGCTGGGGAGGGGCGGCTGCCGCGCTTCGCGGCAGCGGGGTGGGCATCAACACCTCCAATCAATCACCGTGGGGCGGTCGGGCCAGTCGGGCCAGCTGCACGCTTCCCAGTGCGAAGTCGCATTCCACCGTACGGTTCAACGCTTGGATTGGTGACGTAGGCCTGATCGAGCAGTTGTTTTAGTTCATCGCGTTTTTTTGGCAGTTTCGCGGCTAAATCCGTGAGTTCGTCGGGGTCTTGGTCAAGATTATAGAGAGAGAGCTGGTGGCTGTCGTCACGGGTGGCGAGCTTGAATGCGCCCTGGATGAGTGCGCGGCGCGGGGCATTGTGGCTGTCTTCGGGAAGCTCCAGCAAGATGAAGGGGCGTTCTTCGGCGGTACCAACCCCGGTGAGTTCGGGAACCAAGCTTTTGCCGTGAAGCGAAGGCGGCGCCGGACAGCCCATGAGGTCAAGGATGGTGGGAGCTAGGTCGATCGCGGAGCGCCTAGCTAGAATTCGCTGAGCGGGAACGCCGGGAACGTGGATGATCAGAGGCACGTGCGTGAGCACATCCCAGAGCTCGAAGGCGTGTTTATACATTTGGTGTTCGCCAAACGCCTCGCCGTGGTCAGCACTCACAATGATCGCGGTGTGAGAGAACCAGGGCTGCGTCTTCGCCCAATCCAAGAGCTTCTTCACAAACAGGTCGGTGTAGAAAACCTCTGAATCATAGCGATCGCGATTGTTGCGGCCAAAATCGGGAGATTCTGGGTGTTTGACATATTGATCGTGGGGGTCCATGTAATGTGCCCACGCAAAGAACTGCTTTGAAGTGTTCGCCGGTTTGCCGAGCAATTCGATGCCGAGAGCTGTCATCTTGTCGCTGGTGACGTGCTCATCGGTTTCACTATTGAAGGTGAGCCCGGGCACGAGCTGCCACTCATCGAAGCCTTGGTCTAGCCCCTTGTTCTGGCCGAAATACATGTGCGCATGCCAGCCAATGGTGCGGATTTTATGGGCCTGCAGCGCTTCGGTGAAGAAGAAATTGGCAGGCGAGAAGCTCGCGAAGAAGGCGCCTGAACGGTAGAGAGTCGAAGGGTAACGCCCTGCCAACAACGAACTGATGCTCTTGGCTGTGTAACTCGACATCGAATAGGCGCGTTCGTAGACAACACTCTTAGCGGCCAACTCGGTCAAAAATGGGGCAATCTTTCGCGGATACCCCGTCCACGGCATGTCCGCCCGCAAGCTGTCGATGGTGATCAAGATCACGTTCATCGGCGGCCGGGGTGCTGCCGCAGGCGCAGCGAGCGGACCAGGAGTTGGAATCGGGACTGGTGCTCGAATGGGAGCGGGAGCGGTCGCTGCCGGAGTGGGTCGAGGAGCCGCCTTCTGTTCACAGGCAACCGTGAGGAACAATAGTCCAATGGGCCAAACGCTGGTGGTGAATCGCACCCCATGGCTCTAGAGGGGGGAGCCTTCCGAAATCAACCTTCCAAGCATGGCGCCCGGGTGTTACTCCTTTGAGCAAGCTAGGAGTCGTGGGTAGGTGCGAGGTTGAGTGCGGTAGCGAGGTTATTTTTGGGGCTCGCGGCTGTTGCCGTGATTGCTGCCTTGTTGCTGATTGGGACCACCGCGGTTGTGCTGACACCCGCAAGCATTGCGAACGAGGTGGTCGCACAGGCGAGCCTCGCTTTTGCCCCAAGTGCGTGGAGCTGGTTGTTGCGTGTCACGCTGGTTGCCGTGGCACTCGCGCTCGGATTGCGCTTGCTCCTGTTTTTGCTTTCCATCCCTGCTGCGCGCGAACGGTTGGTGTTTGAGGGTGGGGATCGTGAGACGGTGCGCGAAGGGATCGCTGAAACCAGCAATCGCGTGGGAAGTCTGGCGGCGCTGAAAGAGCCGGACATCATCGGGCTGGTGAATGAGCTCGTGCGCGGAGCCGCCAGCGTCCGGGCCAGCGATATTCATATGTCGCCGAGCACCGACGGTTTTCGGCTGACGTTCCGTGTCTCAGGCACGATCTTCGAGGTGTGCACGCTCCCGCTCAGCTTCGCGCCGCTCTTAGCGACGCGCATCAAAGTCATGTCACGCTTAGATACGTACGTGCGCAACGTGCCCCAAGATGGGCGTCTCGTGGTGGATGTGGAGGGTGGCACTGTTGAAGCGCGTGTTTCGACGTTGCCTGCCGAGGGTGGGGAACGCATTGTGCTGCGCCTGGTGCGTGGCAGTAGGACTCCACCCGATCTTGAGTCGTTGGAGCTTTCGCCCGGTGTGATTGCCTCCGTCAAGGAACTGCTCGAAAAGCCGCAGGGGCTGCTGTTTGTGTGTGGCCCGGTGGGTTCAGGGAAAACCACCACGCTCTATGCGGCACTCAAGCACCTTTCTCGCAGTCGTGGCCGAACGATGACCATGGTCACGTTGGAAGATCCGATTGAGCTTGAGCTCTCATTTGCTACACAAACTCAGATTAACCTCAAAACTCAGATGACCTTTGCCAGAACCCTGCGCAGTGTGCTGCGTCAGGATCCGAACGTGCTCATGGTCGGGGAAATCAGAGATCCAGAAACGGCCGGGATTGCGATTCAAGCCGGCCTCACGGGGCATCTCATCTTGACGACGGTTCACGCCGAAAACGCTGCGGCACCCTTCGCGCGTTTGACCGAAATGGGCGTCGAATCCTACGCCATCGCGAGCGCCACCTTGGGCTGCCTTTCGCAGCGGTTGGTGCGCCTTTTGTGCACCCATTGCCGTAGAGAACAGCCACCGCAAGCGGCGGTTATAGAACGCTTCGCCAAGCATGGCATCGTGCTGCCTTCGGGCGTCTACTACGAAGCCGTTGGTTGCACGTTTTGCGAAGATCAGGGCTTTAGCGGTCAAGCACCAATCGCGGAGTTGCTGGTAGTCGATGCCACTCTTCGCAAGCTAATCCTGGAACGCGTACCGACGAGTGCGCTCTTCGAGCATGCGGTGCGTGAAGGCATGCGGCCTTTGCTGGTGGAGGGCATCAACCGGGCCGCGGCAGGAGAAACATCCTTGGCGGAAGTCCTGAGGGCTGCGGGATGATCACCAAGTGGGTCTACCAGCTGAGCCGCTGGGCAGAGTGGGTGAGTGCGCTCTTTGTGCTGGCGGTTGCGTTGCGATTTTCAGGCACTGCTTTTGCGAACCTGGTGGGCGCAAAATTGAAAGACACGCAAGCTGCAGTGGAGGTGCCCAGCTTGCCGAACCCAGCTGGCGTCGCCAACGCTCAACCCCAGCCTGCGTCCTCACTTGAACTGCTCCGCGCGCTCAAGGCGCATCTGCCCCCCTTGCCTGACGAGAACACCCCGGACGGCGACAACGGGCAGGTGGAACACAAGGAACGCACCAAGTTTGTAACCGGCGAAGCGGTTCAAGTTCAGCTCATGGTTTCGGTGCCTCCCGATCGCAGCGAAATTCTAGTGAATGGCACGTTGGTAGGGCGCTCACCGTTCATTGGAGACGTCGCCTGTCGCGTCGGGGATAAAGTGAAGATCGACGTCATTCCGGAAAAAGGGATGCCGGTGTCCGTGGAACGTCTGTGTGTGCCGGAAGTCATTCGTGTGGATCGCAGCAGTGTGGTTGTTCCGAGCGCCAAGTGAGCATTGTTTGGTATAAGGCTCGTGGAATGCACCGCCTCTCGTCCTTGATACTTTCCTGTTGGCTGCTCGCCTGTCGGCAGGAGAAGTCGGAACTCGCGGCAGATGCTGGTTTCACTGCGAAAACAGCGTCATCTCAGGCACCCAGCAGCAAACATGCGGCAGCAGGGCCCGCTCCTCGAGAGTCGCAGACACCGCTCGTGGGGTTGAATGGTGTGGGCTCTCGCCCGCTAGCACTGCCAGATCCACACACCGGAACCCGGATCTATGCGCTAGCTCTGCGTGTTTGGGTGTATTCGGAACCTAGCACCTCAGCGACCAAGCTAGGTTACCTGCGCGCGGGCGCTTCTTCACTGACACATACGGAAGGTGTGAAGAAGGATAACGGCTGCGAGGGCGCCTGGTACCCCGTTGAACCCGAGGGATTCGTGTGTCTCGACGCCAAAGCGACACTCGACCCCAAAGATCCGATCGTTCAAGCCACTTCCGAGACACCACCCGATCGCTTTCGAAAGCTACCCTACATCTACGGCACAGTTCGCAAACCGGGCCCCTTCTACGCACGTGTTCCCAAGCGCGAGGAACTCTCCGAGACCGAGCCCGGGTTCGAGGAGCGTATCCAGGCTTGGTTGGCACTCAAGGGAGAAGATGGCGCAGGCTACGGTCAAGAGCTCTGGCATCCGGGAGAGGCCGTTGTCGATCCCAAGGTTGCCTGGGAAAAACGCCTGAGCGACGCGTTGCCGCTGTTCCTCAGGGATCATCGTGGGACGCCCAATATCCGAAATGAACCGCGCTATCGAGACGCGCTCTCGCTCGGTGTCATGCCATCGCGTCTGGGGCACGGGATCTTGCAGACCTTTCTCTCAGAAGGTCGGCGTTACGCCTTAACAACAGATTTGGTGATCGTACCCACGGACCGATTGCGGCCGATTCGGGGTTCCGAATTCCATGGAGTGGTGCTGGGTACGGACATTGATTTTCCTTTTGGGTTTGTCCGCAGCATCAAGGCGCGCTTCTACGTTTTTACTAAAGCTTCTGGTCTCGCTGCTGGAGCTGACGCGCCCTACCGCGCGGCCATCAAGCTCTCGGGAAAGCAGCAATTTTTCTCGAGACGTCTGTACTACGAGACGTTGGAGGGTCAGTGGTTGAGCGATCAGGACCTTTCACGCGTCGAGATTGCGAAGCGGATGCCAGGATGGGCCACGCGCGGCGAAAAGTGGATCGACGTGAATGTCACCAAGCAATTGCTAGTGCTCTACCAAGGGACCAAGCCCGTATACGCCACCCTGATTTCGAGCGGGGAAGCCGGTCTGGATGATCCAGCGAACACAACCGCCACGCCCCGTGGCATTTTTCGCATTCATACCAAACACATCTCAACCACCATGAGTTCCGACGAAGTTGGCGAAGAGTTTGAGCTCCGCGATGTGCCCTACGTGCAGTACTTTGAAAAGGGCTACGCCCTGCACGGCGCCTATTGGCATGATCGATTTGGGATGCCGAAAAGCCACGGTTGCATCAATTTGAGCCCTGAAGATGCTCGGCGCATCTTCCATTGGACGGAGCCAGGGGTACCCCTAGGGTGGCATGGCGCCCAGAGCGCCAACACAGGCACGGTCCTCTTCGTCCATCCATAAATCCCAGCCGAACGGTTGATTCAGATTGGTGGAGGCTCCACCCGGTGCTAAGACCCGCGCTCCGCTGGCAGGGTGATCTGACTTTCCACGCGGTCAAACCGAAGGAAACGAGGATTTATGAAGCGCACCCGACTGGCTCAATCAACCTATGGCATCGGACTCCTTGGCTTAGCACTCGCAGGGATCCTACCCGGCTGCCAACAGAAGAAACCAAAGCCGGCAGCTGTGGCTGCCAACGGCACTAAGCCCGAAGCCAAAACAGCCGGTCCCTGCGCGGACTATGCTGCCAAATTATGCGCCAAGACGGGCGAGCAAACACCACTCTGCGGCGCAACCAAGCTGGCAACCGGCGTGATGGCCCCAGCGGCGTGCACAGCGGCGATCAAGGGGTTCGCCTTGACGGAAGGCTTGTTGAAGGATCAGCGTAAGGGCTGCGATGAGCTCGTCAACAAGCTCTGCACCGAAGAGGGCAAGACGTCCGAGGTGTGCACGCTGGTCAAGGAGAAGATCCCGCAGGTTCCTGCGGAGCGCTGCGGCGGATTCCTCGAGCATTACACTGAAATCAAGGCCCAATTGAAGGCCGAGGTCATGAAGAGCCAACCGCTTGCCGCAGCCCAGCAGGCCCTAATCGCAGCGAATGATGCGCCGAGCTTTGGTCCGGCGGATGCCAAAGTCACCGTTGTAGAGTTTTCCGATTTTCAGTGCCCCTATTGCTCGCGAGCAGCCACCGCCACCGAACAGATCCGCGCGAAGTATAAGGATCGTATCCGCTTCGTGTTTCGCCAATTCCCGCTTCCGATGCACTCCAACGCGAAGAAAGCGGCAGAGGCCGCCTTGGCCGCCAATGCCCAGGGAAAGTTCTGGGAGTTTCACGACCTGATGTTCAAGAATCAGCAGCAGCTGGAGCCAAGCGCTCTTGAGGGCTACGCCAAGGATGCGGGCCTGAACGTAGCTACCTTTAAAGAGGCGCTCAGCACGAGCAAGTATGCTGAGCAAGTGGCAAGCGACGTGAAGCTTGGCGAAGGGGTTGCTGTGCAGGGAACTCCCACCATGTTCGTCAATGGCAAGCGCATCGAGAATCCGACGGACGTTGCTGCGATTTCTGCCGTGCTCGATGGGCTCCTGAAGACCGCGGGCTGAAATAGACGAGGGGGGTGCGCTTGGGGCCTACACCTGCCAAATAGCGCTGATTTTCTGATCGAGTAGAGAACGTGAAGGGGGGCCCTCAGGCTCCGCGCGAACTGTCCGTTACTTAGTCTGGCATGAAGCAGACCGACGAGGGCACCCGGTGACGAAACTTTCGCCCTCAGGTGCGCTTGCGTCAGAGCCGTTGGATCTCGCGTCTACCGATCCGCGCACGAGCAAGCTCATCGGGCAGCATGTGGGCAACTACATCATTGATCGTCCGTTGGCGCGCGGTGGTATGGGCGCGGTGTTCGTGGCCAAGCATCCACGACTCGGGCGCGAGGTGGCGATTAAGTTTCTCGATGCAGAGATCAGCGCGAGAGTCGAGCTATCCCAGCGCTTCCTCAGCGAAGCGCAAGTGACAGCCAGCCTCAACCACCCCAACATCGTGGACATCCTCGATTTTGGAGAACTCGAGGGGCGCCTCTACTACGTGATGGAGCTGCTCCGCGGTCAGAGTCTTGCCGCTCATATGGAGGAGCACGGCCGCTTCTCGCTCAACGAAACGTTCAATATCATCCGGCAAATTTGCAATGCGCTCGACGCGGCGCACGGCGCAGGTGTGGTCCACCGAGACCTGAAGCCGGCCAACATCATCGTCCTTGAAGGCTTACCCGTTAAGATCAAGTTGGTCGACTTCGGCGTGGCCAAGTTGATGACCACGAGTGAGGGTCATACGCGCAATGGGCAGGTTCTGGGGACGCCGAGCCATATGGCACCTGAACAGGCCATGGGAAACATTCAGCTCATCACTCCGCAGACGGATCTCTATTCGCTCGGCGTGATTGCATTTGAAATGCTCACAGGGGCGCCGCCGTTTGAGCATGAATCTGAATTCATGCTCATGATCATGCACGTTCGCGATCCGGTGCCATCGATTCGGGAACGAGTCGGAAGCATCCCCGAAAGCATCGCGCATCTGATTGAAGGTTGTCTTGCTAAGTCGCCCAAGGATCGACCGAGGAGCGCACAGTACCTAGGTGAACAGCTGCGAAACGCGCTCGAAGAGGCTCCCGCACCGAACGAAGGCCTGGATGAACTCCAGGGGCTCACGAGGGCACGAAAGCCGCCATCCGCCCAAACGAACTTTGGGGCGACCCTCGCGCATTCGGGTGATCGGACCCAGCTGGATGGCGAAGCCGTGGTCGACGTGGGGAAAGCACAGTACGCAACCGCGATTGATTTGGGTGAATTGGGAGCGAGTGTCGAAGCGGCGGCCAAAAATGACCGAGCCCGGTTGGGCGCACAGGCCACGCTGCACAGCGAACGCGATCTCGGAGCACCAGAGCCCGTGGTGTTCTCACGTGTCGATCCCGGCACCAAGACACTCGCTTCTGCTGGCGCGATGACCACCATGAGCGCGCCCACGCGCGCACTTGAGCAGGAACCGCTTCGACAAGATCTAGAGGATCCGCGGCCTCCCTCGCTAAGCCTTGCTGAGCCCTCGCAAGCGAGTGTTCAGCTCGCGTCAGATCAAGGGCAGGAGCACGCAGCAGCGACGTTGAAGAGTGCAAGCGCCGACGTTCACGAGGTATCTGGGACGGGGCAGGGAACTCTCGATGTGCTGATGGCGCGCCTGCAACGAAAGGGCGATTTTCCTGCGTTTGCTAAAAGCGTCGGTGAAGTGAGTGCCAAAGCGGACGCCAATAGTGCCTTTTCCGCGAGCCAGCTCGGTGAGTCGATTTTGAAGGATTATGCGCTCACCGCCAAGCTCCTGCGCGTGATCAATTCGACCTACGCGGGTCGCTTTGGGGGGAAGATCTTTAGTATTCGGCATGCGATCGTCCTCCTTGGTTTCGATAGGATCCGTTCCTTGGCGCTCGGCATTAGCTTATTCAAAAGCGCGGGTAAGGGGGCTCAGTCGCGTTCCGTATCCGATTCAGCAGTTGCCTCAATCGTGAGCGGTGAGATTGCGCGTTCACTGGCGGGAGATGCGCGGGTGAACGATGAAGAAGCGATGGTTTGCGCCATGTTTCGAAATCTTGGGCGACACCTGGTGATCGTGTATTTGCCTGAATTTTTCGAGAAAGTTCAGCAAGCGTGCGCAGTCGATCGACTCAGTGAACGAGCGGCTTGCGAACGAGTCCTCGGGATCTCATTTTCTAAAGTGGGAACAGCCGTGGCACAGAACTGGCATTTGCCGCCCGGGGTTATCGGAGCGATTTCAGCGCGAACAAGCAGTGGCAGCGCGATGGCCACTTCCGAGGATCGTTCTAACGCTTTAGCAGAATTTGCCAATGAGCTGTGTGAGATCATCGCGTCCGAGTCCCCTGCAACTCGGGGCGCTGCCATGTCCGACCTTTTAGGCCGGCATCGACGCCTGCTCACGCTGAATGAAGCAGATGTGCTGAAATTGGTCTCGGATGTTGAGGGCGTCTTCCAACAGCGCTACGCCGCCGTGCTAGGTCTGGAGGCAGGCGCAAGCCGATTCCTAACCAATGTGGCTATCATGAACGCTCCGCCTGCCGAAGAGCCGCCCTCTTCCAGCCTAGCGCAGGTTCATCAGGAAGGGATAATGCAAGATCCCGAGGAAGGGGTATCGCAAGTTCGCGAGGTGATCACGGACCAAGCTGCCCGCGCTAAACCGGTGGTGGCTCGCCTTGAGCTAGGGAGAAAGCCTGCGCACTCCAAAACAAGTCAGGCTGAGATGGATCGGCCACTCACACCGATTGAACGAGAAATTGAGAAAATTCGCGCCGCATTGGCCGCCTTCACCCCCGCCGATCAAGTCTTGAACCTCGCGTTTAAAACTTGGAGCCAGCACACAGGACTCAAACGCTTATTATTGTTGGTTGCCACGCCGTCACGGGATGAATTGGTGATTCGTGCCGGGTTGCATGAAGACCTCGACGCTCTCACCAAAGAGTTGCGTTTGGGTATCAAACCTGTGCGCGGAGCGAGCAACGTCTTTCAGAACGCGTACAATTCAGTGAAAGATCTCGTCGTGCCCGATGTATTCCTGGCCCAGGCCACCAGCAGTGTACCGCAACGCTACTACGAAATGCTCGGTTCGACGGCGTTCGCGCTGTATGCGTGTGGTGGCAAGGGGTGTCCTGCTGCGCTCTTGCTAGCCCATACCGATTCTGCAGAATTGTTGGCCACGCCAACTCAGCTGCAAGAACTAGCAACGCTCAGGCCCCTGTTCGCGCAAGCTGCCGCCAGGAAGTAGGACCCTGCCTGCTGGGGGAATCAGTTCTTCGGGCGCGTGCCGCGGTGCGGGCGATAACCAACGCTAGAAGCTGCCAGAGGCGCACGGTTGGCGCTGGGCTTCCCGGCAGCCTTCTTCAGCGCTCTCGCTTCAGGTGGGGGAACTTCGGGGATCAGGCAACGCGCTCCGCGACCGATCAAATCTGCACGACCCGCTTCGAGCAGGGCTTGCTTCACCTCAAAGTAATTCTCTGGCTTAAAAAATTGGAGCAAGGCACGTTGGGCTTTGCGATCTCGAAGGCTTTTAGCGACATAGACGGGCTGCAAGGTCATCGGATCCAGCCCCGTATGATACATACACGCAGCGATATCGAACGGGCTGGGAATGAAATCTTGTACCTGATCGGGTCGATACCCGCGTTGCTTCAAGAACACCGCCACATCGATCATGCTTCGGGCGTTGCTTCCCGGATGGCTGGCGATGAAATAAGGCACCAGATACTGGTCCTTATTCGCTTTTTCGGAGGCCGCTTGAAAGCGCTGGCTGAACTCATCGAAGTCTGAAATCGTCGGCTTTTTCATCAGTGTGAGCACCTCCGGATCAGCGTGCTCCGGCGCCACTTTGAGGTGCCCGCCCACGTGGTGTTTCACGAGTTCATCCACATACTCAGGATCGAGCTTCGCTAGATCCATTCGCACCCCAGATGCGACGAGCACTTTCTTCACGCCCGGCTCCTGGCGGGCTTTTCGCATCAGTCGCAACAGCGGCTTGTGATCCGTGCCAAGAAGCTTGCAGACGGTCGGGTGAACGCAGCTCAAGCGTCGGCACTTGGCCTCAACTTCGGGGCGGGTGCAGCGCATGCGATACATGTTGGCGGTGGGTCCTCCGATGTCGCTCACTGTTCCACGAAAGCTCGGATCCTTTACCAATTCGCGGATTTCTCCGAGTATCGAGGCTTCACTTCGGCTCTGAATGATTCGCCCTTCGTGTGCCGTGATCGAACAAAACGAGCAACCACCAAAACAGCCACGCATGATTTGGACGGAGTGCCGGATCACATCAAAGGCTGGGATCTTGTTTTCGCCGTAGCTAGGGTGCGGTTTTCGGGTGAATGGAAGCCCATACACGAAATCCATTTCTGCCTCGCCCAAGGGCAGGGCAGGAGGATTCACCACAACGGCTTCCGTGCCGTGCTCCTGCAACAGGCGCCGTGCGTTGTGAGGATTGGTTTCGCGATGGGTGACGCGCGTCAGTTCACAAAACGCGAGGGCGTCAGTTCGAACCGAATCGTAATTCGGCAGCGTGATCACATCGGTGGGGCGGGCTTCTTTTTCACCGAGCCGATAGGCAACGCCTGGAATCGAGCGCAGCTCGGCCTGGGAGGCGTGCTTGCTGAGAGCATCAGCGATCGTCAAAATAGTGCGTTCGCCCATGCCAAAGGCGACGAAATCTGCCTTTGAATCCAACACGATCGAACGCCGAACGGTATCGCTCCAGTAATCATAGTGAGCCAAGCGCCGCAGGCTTGCTTCAACGCCCCCCGCCACCACAGGCACACCTTTAAAAGCTTCACGCGCCCGCTGGCAGTAAGCAAGAGTTGCTCGATCTGGGCGAAGGTTGATTTGTCCGCCCGGCGTGTACGCGTCCGCGTTCCGCTTCTTACGATTGGCGGTGTAGTGGTTGATCATGGAGTCCATGTTGCCCGCGCTCACCGCAAACATGACTCGGGGTCGGCCAAATTCACGAAACGGTTCGACGTTCTTCCAATCGGGCTGGCTCAGGATAGCCACGCGAAAACCGGCGCTTTCCAGTAGGCGGCCGAGCAGCGCCATCGCGAAGCTAGGATGGTCGATATAGGCGTCGCCAGTAACGAATACGACGTCGACTTCACTCCAACCACGTGAGTGCATTTCCGAAGCGGTGGTGGGTAGTGGCTGGGGCCCACATCGATCGCGCTCGGGGGCTATCCCGGGAAATGGGCTGGGCTTGGGTGTCATTCAGTCACTGGTTAGCTTTCGGACCCATTCTAAACAAGCGGTGGGTTCCTTTCCCTCCGCTCTTGAGTTATTCCGAAGTCCCTATGAGCAAGATTGTCGGATCATTGGTTGCCCTATCAGCCGCGTTAGCCTCGCTCGGTTGCCCGCGCTTCCATTCTGAGTGCCAGGGTGGGGAGTGGGGCATGACGACAGTGAGCTATGGTTCTTCTAGCTCGAGCTCCTCCAGCGGAAGTGGGGTGAACGGGTCCAAAGTGGATAGTTCCCGGGGCTGCAAGTTCTGGTTGTGCCGCGACGGGTACCTTCGACAGGATAGCTCCTGCGTAGAAAGCTGCGACACCGACGAGTACACGCCAAACGGTCGTTGGTGCGTGCGTAAGTGCCCTAGAGGCCAATGGGCGAAGGATGACGCCTGCGTCGCATCCTGTGGAACGTCCTGGTTCTACAAAGAGGATTCGAAGCAGTGCGTTCAGTGGTGCGAAAAGGGCTATATCCAAGAAGGTCAGAAGTGCGTGAAGCCCGCGCAACAGGCCAGTTCGCCAGTCCAGCCGCTGACCCTCTAGAGTCCCGCCCAGCTCGGTGGCCTAGGCCAGGGCGTAGCAAGAGCGAAAGAGGAGTCTTTCAAATTTGAAAGCTCCTGACCCTTGACCTATTGTGAAAATCCGGTGATTTGTGCATGTCGGAACTGGCACGAAACACGCATAGGATAAAGTGAGGCGGCGCCTTGGTGATCCCCCCCTCCGCCAGGGAGGCCGCCTGCTTACTACCCAGCGGTTCAGAGAGCCCCCCTCCTCTGAGCCGCTGTTTTTTTTCCATGGCCTAAGTAAATTGCTCTTAGAAGATGCCAAAGGGATCGTCGGGGCCACGAGTAATCGGTGAAAGGCCCGTGCCTCGTCCCGATTGCCGCACCTGCATCAATTGCTGATCGGGCAGCGCCGGACAGGCTTCGCCACGAAGCAGTGCCAACGCAGCCTTCATGCGGGCTTCCTCCGGATCTCCAAGCGGATGCTCCAAATCATCGGGCACCGCGCAATCTGCTTTGATGCCCCCAAAATAATCGCCTGTGCCCTCGCCGTTCAGGGTTCGGAAAGTGATCGGGGAGATGGCTTGCTCGCAGCGAGTCCAGGCGCTGCCACCCACCGGCTTGCCGTGCGTACTCGCGCCCACCAGTTTCACGTCCATGAGCGGTTTCAGGCCGTTTAACAGCAGCTCACTCGCAGATGCCGTCCCAGGCCCGGTGAGCGCCACCAGGTGCGTCCCTGTGATCGCCTCTGCCTCTTTGCGTAGCGGGGTTACCGTGTCTTCGGCGCTGTGGTTCTTGTTGTGCGCCAGAATAGAAAAAGGCTGGCCCACCCCCGGCGGTCCGACGATCAAGCTGGCTAGATCTGTCGCGACGGAAACAAAGCCGCCTCCGTTGTATCTGAGGTCCAGAATGAGCTTCGTGATGCCAAGCGGGCGAAGCTCCGCGAACGCCTCCCGCAGATCTCTCTCGGAAGTACCGAGGAATCCTGTGAACAAAAGATAGGCAATCTTGTCTTCGCCCTGCTGAATCACGCTGCTCACCGCGACGGTTCGGACCACCACGGTATCTTTGAGCACCATCAACTCAACGACTGCACCTGTTGAGCGCCGTACCTTGTAGGTGAGCGCGAAGCCTTTTTCATTGGGCCCTTCGATCGTTGCCCAGAGGTTTGCACCCGCAATCTCCGCGATCGTCTTCCCGCTGATCTCAAGCAATGTGTCACCGCGGCTCATCCCAGCAAGCGCCGCTGGAGAGCCGGGGTGCACAAAGGACAAGCGAATAGCGCCAGCCGTATCGCTGAGCGCTTGGTAGCCCACCCCAAAAAACTCACCCTTGTCGAAAAAATCCCTGCGAGGCGCCGCGCTCGAAACCCCAGACCAATGGTCCAAATCCTGGTTCCGCATCGCCGCCACGACCGCTCCGGGGCCAGAAAACTTGGCTGGATCGATATCTGGCACCGTATCCGCCCACAGGTAAACATCCTGCATGAGAGCCTTCGCGTACTGATTCTGCGCCAGCACACTGCAATCCTCTTCCTCTGCCCCGAAGGGAGGGGCACTACAGCTCACCCCCAACCAACCCGCGATGAAGCCGACGAGTGTGCGCGAGAATGCGTGAGTTGCAAAGACTTTTGGCATGCGGAAACCTCAGAGTGTGCCCCGCTAGTTTAGCTCACTCGGCCAAGGGCGCGAAGAGATCCTCGACGTCTTCAAGCGAGAAAGCTTTGGATGCTTCTTGGCCGCCGCCCAGGATCGTTTCGGCCAGGTGCCGTTTGCGCTGTTGGAGGTGGACCATGCGTTCTTCGACACTTCCGGAGACGATCAGGTTGTGGACGAACACGGGGGAGGTTTGCCCGATCCGGTACGCTCGGTCCGTTGCTTGGGATTGTGCCGCAGCGTTCCACCACGGATCGTAGTGGATCACGGTGTCCGCGCGGGTCAAATTCAGCCCTGTGCCACCCGCTTTCAAGCTGATCAGGAAGACATTCATCAGCCCATCCTGAAAGGCCTTGACTTGCTTTTGGCGATCGACCGTTGCACCCGTGAGCAGGGCATATTTCACGTTGCGCTCGACTAAACCCGCCGCCAAGAGTGCCAGCATGCGCGTGAACTGCGAGAACACGAGCACACGGCGCCCCTCCGCGAGTTGCTTTTCGAGCAGATCGAAGAAAAGTTCGTACTTGGCGGAGCCGAGCACTGCACCGGCCGACGCCACGTTCACCAGCCGTGGATCGCAGCAGATTTGGCGGAGCTTCATCAGCCCATCCAAAATGGTCACGGTGGATGCCCCAATGCCCTTGACCTTGATCGCTTTTCTGACCTCGCTGTGAGCTGCGACACGCACGCTCTCATACAGATCTCGCTGGCCTTCACGCAGCTCAACCGGGCGAATCATCTCCGTCTTCGGCGGCAAATCGCGGGCGACCTCCTCCTTCATGCGCCGCAGGATGAATGGTCCCACGGCGCCCCTGAGCGCCGCTAACCGGGACTCGTTGTTCTCGCGTTCAATCGGTTCGCGGAAGTAAGATCGAAAGCGATCTGGGCTGCCTAGGAGTCCTGGCATCAGGAAGTTGAAGAGGCTAAAAAGCTCGTCGAGATTGTTCTCGACCGGTGTGCCGGTGAGGCACAATCGATGCTCCGATTGTATCTGACTTACGGACTTCGCAGCCTGGCTCCGCCGATTTTTGATCGCTTGAGCTTCATCCAAGATCAAATAATAGAACGGCTGCAGCTTGAACCATTCCAAATCCCGAATCAGCAGCGCATACGTAGTTAATACAACGTCTGCTCGGCTCACGAGATCTCGGCTCTTGTGGCGAGCCTTGCCGTGCCAGATCCGAGTTCGAAGCGCAGGGGCGAAACGTTTGATCTCAGCTTCCCAGTTATGGAGCAAGCTGGTCGGCGCCACCACGAGCGTCGGAGTTTGGGAGCGACGGCTCTCCTTTTCCAGCAAGAGATGGGTGATCGTCTGCAGTGTTTTGCCGAGCCCCATGTCGTCGGCAAGGACGCCGGCGGCATCCTGCTGGCGCAAGTGCTGGAGCCAGCGCACGCCCTCTTCTTGGTAAGGTCGGAGCGTCGCTTTGAGGCTGACGGCGTGCACCGTGGTGGGAGGGGGGCCCGAAATCGTTCGGCCCTTCACGCGAAGCCCTGGCGCGTCGTCCCAGAGCAATGTTGCGCCCCCCTGAGTCAGCTCTTCGTCAAGCTTTGAGAGCGCTCCGCCCAGAAGATCGCGACACGTGATCTTTTCGTCGGCAGTCCGTGCGCCGCGATACATTTCCATCAAGATCACGAGCAGGCGTTCCAAGCGATCCTGTGGGATCACGACGTAGCGGTTCACACCGGCTGGCACCGCACGAAAGCGGGCGGGCACGCGCAAGAGGGAATCAAGAGTCAGCTGCTCGCCGCAGGCATCGAGCATATCCAACAGTGGTGGCAACATGTTGACCCGATGGCCATCAATGTCGACACCCAGCTCCAGACTGAACCAATCAGGCGTCTCGGCTTCGGGAGGCGTCTCCACTTTGGCGTACCACGGCACATCAGGATTCACGACGTCGTAGGGGTAGCCCGCATCGATCTCAACGTTCCAACCTTGAGCGCGCAGTGTACCCAACGCGTAAGCTGTGAACGAACACAGCGAATGCACATTGCCGTTCACTTGGATCACGTAGTCCGCCTCTGAATTCACGGCGGGGATGTATTCCTCCAGACACTCAGCTTCGAGAGCCCCATGCACCTCAAGCATGCACTGGGCCTCCGCTTCGGCAGCGCGGTCGCGGGAAAGCGCCAGCACTGAAGTGCCATTCGTGACGCCGAGGTGGCGCTCTGGATCGGTGCATCGGACGACGGTGCCACCGTAGTCAAACCATAGGCTGGCGACTGGTACTTCCTGCTCGCGGTACCCATGGCGCGCTCGTTCGCTCACAACCCCCATCTGTTCAGTGAACAAACGAAGCCTAGGCGTGAAAGGCCACGGGAGCTGCCTTTGGACACTATGGCTATTCTGCTGGGAAAGGGGAACGACGCTGCCGGAAATCACTGACCACCCGTGTAGAACTATTTTCTATCGCACGCGTTCCGCTCCAGAAGCAATCAACAACTGAACAAATCGGGGGTTTCGGGCCCCTCCGACGCTGACTGCCCAGGCATTGGCGCTGAATCTGTGTTCAGTGCCACCCCGGGAGCAGGATGCAGCGCCTGCTTCCGGAAGGTTTCCACCGGCGGCCGATAGCTCACAAGTTATCAACAGGCACGCGGCTCTTGCGTCATTATTGAAAACATTACGTGACAAAAAGCTGTCGGTTGGCGTTGCGTTGGGCCGAGCTGTCTTGAATAGTGCACGCGCATGCTGGCCGCCTCAAAAGCTTCGACTTCTCAGCAAACGGCAGCTGCTGACGAGCCCTTTGTTGCTGAGCGCGTGGGTGAGTGCTGGTGTTTGACAGGCGGTGACGGGCCGATCTCGCGGCGCGAGTGGCACGACTTCCTGCACAGCGTTCGCGGTGAAGCGGCGTCGACGGTGTTGCTCCTGGCCAGTACTGGGGACATGGCGCCCAACGCGTTACAGCGTGCGCAGCTCTATCAACTAGCTTCCGAGTGTGAGCTAAGAGTGGCTTGGCTGACGAACTCAACGTACGCCCGCGGCGCGATTCGGGCGCTCGGCGGCGGCGGCGGCGGACGGATGCAGATTGCCGCGTTTGATATCGACCAGATGCCTGAAGCCCTTTCCTTTCTGGGGCTTCCGGTTCCCACCAAGGCCGAAGCTCCGATGCTAACTGTGCTCCTGGATCAGCGCGCGTAGGCGCTCGATGGCGAGCTTCAGCGTGCTCTCTTCAGGGCCAAACGAGAAGCGAGCGTGATGTTTGAACCTGGAGGGACGCCCCACGCGGCGTTGCCCGGGATCGACATCGAAGAACTGACCGGGCACGACGATCACCTGCTTCTCAAGCGCTTTTCGAAAGAACTCCTCGCCCGTATTGAGTCCCGGTGGCAGCCCCGAAAGATTGCCCCAACAATAGAAGGTGCCCTGCGGTTCGAGTTCAAATCTCACGCCAATTCCGCGCAAACCATCCATCAGGATGTCGCGCTTTCGCCGGAAGGTGGTCGCGATAGCATGAGTTTCTGCGAGTGTGTCTCGGGCATTCAGGATGGAAAGCGCGGCGCGCTGCATGGGGCGTGAACCACCGCCATCCAAAAAGGAACCTGCACTGGCGACCGCATCAATTACTTTGCGGGGCCCAATTGTCCACGTCATTCGCCAGCCCGGATATCGCCAGTTCTTGGTGAGACCATCGAACAAAACCACCGGATCCCGCTCAACGTCTTCCACGTAGGCGGCGGCGCTCACCAGTTCGGAATCACCCTTCCAGATGTAGTGCGAATAAAATTCATCCAGAAGCAAGCTGCAATCCAGATCACGGGCGGTTGCCACCCAACTTTCAAGTTCATTGCCCCCGATCACTTTTCCTGTGGGATTGCAGGGGTTGGACAAGAGGAGAGCACCGAGCCCGCGCCCCAAAATCTCACGCCGCAACTGTTCAAGCGAGAAGTCGTAACCGCGCTCGGATTCTAATAAGATGGGGATCGGGGTGAAACGCCGAAAGACACCCAGAAGCTCTTCATACGCCGTGTAATCGGGCAAGAAGTGGCCAAGATTGATCTGCCCGATCGCAGCGCAAGCGCGCATGATAGAAACGCGGCCGCCGCCTGAAAGGGAAACATTGTGCGGCGTGTATTTGCTCGGCAGGCCTTTGCGGTAAAGGTCGTTGTAGAGTTCGGCAACTGCCTCGCGCACTTCCCAGAGCCCGGGCACGGGCGCGTACTCAAGATCGTCTACGGAACAGGTAACGCTTTCGACTCGTGGCGGTGCGCCAGCGAGCGTCCCCGTTTCAGGTTGGCCCTGACCCAGATTGCACCAGTCGGGGCTCCCTGACCGATAGCCAGCCTTCTCCGCTTCGGTGCTTACGTAAATCACTCCGGTGCGCGGCACCGGGCGAAAAGCGCTGGGTGAGGGCTGGTTGGAAGGTGGTTGCATCCAGGAACGCTAGATCTGACATCGACAATCGGCAATCGGGCGGTGACCGTCAGGCGGGATTCGAGGTATGGTTTTGTCGATGACCCCAACGCCGAGTACCACCGAACTGCTGTTTCAGTCTTTGGGTCGGTTCCGCACGGCATGGCCCAAGGGTGGCTGGAGTTGGGATGGGCGGTTGAACTGCGTTGCTTCGTCATTTGTGGTTGAGCTGACGGATGAGGCGCAGTTAGCAATTCGTGATGTTTTCGTCGGACAGTGGAGCACCAAGAATATCGCGGTGGCTCCGCAAGCAGTACGGGACATAGCCGACACGACTGGGGGAATTCGATCGGATCAGATCCTCTACTCATCTGAGCCAGGTGGCCGGTTAATTTCTTACGGACTCTGGTGGCCTTGGGGGGATGATGTGACGCTCTCGATGCGTGTCGGCCTGGGCGGTTACGTTTCCGACGCGGATCTCGCGAGATTTCGTCAGCTTTTCGGTGCGCTCGAAGATTAGAGCCGGGTTCTATCAGGCGCAACACGCGCACATTGGCCGACACAACAAGGCGAACAGTGGGACCTTAACTGGTGTGATGGATTGCCGCATGATGGGTGCGGTCCCACCTCATGTCATCCCCTACTCGCGTCCGAGGCCCTGATGCTTTTCTCCAACGGGTCGAGGACCTAGGCGAACTGCTCGATAGCAGTCTCTCCAACCCTCAAGAAGCACTCGATGTGCTGGTGACGGCGGTCGCCAAGGGACACCAGCCCACTTTAGTGTGGGAACGCCTGCATCAAGCCGCACTTCGAGATGACAAGTCTGCTGACTTGGCGTTTGCTTACGAACGCCTAACGTCTGATAGACGGATCAAGATCCTTGCGGCGGAGCAGCGAGCCTATTTGTTTCTGCGCGCCGCCGCTTTCGTGGGTGATCTTTTCGGGGATATCGAAGGGGCTACACGCTACGCAGAACTTGCCCTCTCGGCGGCGCCTGGTCACCCCGAAGCTTTTGGACTTCTCGAACGCTTGTTAGGAGAGGCCGAAAAAACTGAGCAGCTCGCGCTCCTCTATTTTGAGGCCAGTCGTGCGGAGAAGGACGATCAGAACAAGATACCACTCCTTAAGCGTGCCGCTTCGCTCGTTCAGGATCGTCCACTGGCTAACGATCTTGCTCTCAAGATCTTGCATGCTTGGGTTTCGGCTGAGCCCGCGAGCCTGCGAGCCAAAGAGGCCTTGGTTGAGCGCTACATCGCCGCCGCCAAATATCGAGACGCTGCGAAGCTGTTGGAAGAGAAACTGGTGTCCGAGCAGACGCCGAGTGCTGCTGAGGCTAGGGCCATCCATGAACGATTGGTCGATCTGTACATCCATCAGGTGAAGGAGCCCAAAGAGGCTATCTCGCACCTTGAGGCCATTTTGCGGGTCGAGCCGACGCATCCTGGGGCGCTCAAGACCACCGAGGTGTTGCTCGAAAATCGCGCCGTAGCCCAGCGCGCAGCAGCAGCGCTCTCAGACGCGTACGAAAGTGCCGGAGATACGGCAAGCGCCATCGCCATGCTCACGATGGAGCTAAAGCTCGTGAAAGGTTCGCGACGCCTCGATGTTCAGAGGCGCCTTGCAATCCTCCGGCATGACACGTTGGGTGATAAGGTTGGTGCGCTTGAGCTTCTGGCTCCCGTGGTTTCTGCGGGCCCCGGCGATGATGATTTGCGTCAACGCTATGTGAGCCTGAGCCTTGAGCTAGACCAACCCAAAGAGGCCGCACTCCTTCTCGCGCGCGCTTTACAGACCACCCGCGAGCCCGGAGTCAGGGCCCGGCTCGGTGTCGATGTGGGCAAGCTCTACCTGAAAACAGGTGATAGCCGCCGCGCTCAAGGCATATTTCAACAAGTCATCGACGGCGGGCAAGGGGAGGCTGCCGTGCTTTCTGCGGCAAGACACTTGGTGGAGCTCTGCGGAGAAGCTGGAGATACGAAAGGCCTCGGAACGGCGCTTGAGCTAGTTGTAAAATTGGAACCCGACACGCAGGTGCGCCAAACGGCAGCGCGCCGACTGACTCGACTCTACGACGGCGAGAACGTTGCAGAAGAGCGCTCCCTGGGGGCCTGGCGCGCCCTCCTGGGCTCCGAGTGGACGGATGAAGCGTTGGGTCGATTAGAGGCGCTCTACCTCAGGCTGGACTCTAAGGAAGGGCAAGCCGATGTTCTCGCTTGGCGGGCAGAGCGAGCGCTCGACCCAGAAAAGGCGCGCGAGCTAGCATTTTCAGCGGCCGAACTCCGAACCACACATCAACGTGACCAGGCCATCGCTCTGTCTGTTTGGGCACAGCTCCTCACCAAGTACGGTCCGTGGCAACCGGTTCTTGAGCGCAGCGTGCCGCTCCTTGAACAGCTTCAAGAATGGCCGCGTTTGGCCGAGACACTCGAGCAGTTGCTCGCGTGTGTTGATGATGAACAGAAGCCTGAGTATTTTTCGCGCTTGGCGCAGGTGCGTCAAGTGCGGCTGAGTGACGTGCGCGGCGCCTTGAGTGCGCTTGGGTCCGCACTTTCGATCGACTCTTCGCACCGTGCCTCGCGCGTTCTGCTCGAAAGGCTACTCTTCACCGAGGGCGCTGCGCTCGAAGCCGCTGATATCTTGGAACCGATCTATCGAGCTGAATCGGCCGCAGCCGGGCTGGTAAAGGTGCTGAGCATCCGGGGAAAGCTGCAGGGTGACCTTCATGCACGCTTCGAAGCACTCTACGAGGCACTCACACTCGCACAAAACGATCTTGGTGATCCTGATCGAGCGCTCGATTTGGCAGGGCAAGGCCTGAACCTCGCAGTGGATAGCGAACAGGGGATCCATGCCTGGCTCGAACGAGTGATGCGACTCGCTGAGGTGGTGGGTTCCGCGCAGGCGAAGGCGCAGGTGCTTTCAGAGGCACTTGGGAGCCGCCCTGTTCGAAGCGAAGAGCTCTTTGAACTTTGCCGGCTCACAGGTGAGGCACTCGCCAATGCCTCCGAGCTGGATGCCGCGGTTGAGGTCTACAGGAGAGCGCTCGAGTTCGATCCGGCGTCGCGGGATGTGCTCACGCGCATCGACCGGCTGCTCGTGGAGCAAGGAAATCCAGGCGACAGAATGGTGTTGTACCGAGCAGCACTCGAGCAAGAACGCGAACCCTCACGGAGGAAAGAGCTCCTGCATTCGGTTGCCACACTCCAACACCGAGAGCTCGGAGACCGGGATGCTGCCATTTTGACCTGGCAGCAGGCCATCGAAGAAGATCCCGCTGACATCGCGGCTCATCAGGCACTCATCGAGCTTTATTCGGAAAGTGAGGATCTGACTCTCGCGTACGAGCAACTGGAGGCACTACTTCCTCATGTGGCGGCCGAAAGGAAGCACAAAACACTGCTCCGGCTCGCTCGTGTTGCTGAACAACAGAAGCACCCTGGTAAGGCGCTCTTGCACTACCAAGAACTGATGGTGGCCTCCGAAGTCGGCGATGCCGTGCTGGAACGCATCGAGGAGCTGGCACGCGAGTATGGTCGCCCTGATCTGGTGCGCGGTGCGCTCGAACAGCGCTTGCACGGAGCTGCGGATGCGACGACCCAGGCCGACATCTTGGAGCGTCTGGGCAAAGTTCTCGCGGACCAACTGCAGGATCTGGGTGCGGCAGTCGATGCACTGATGCGTGGCGCTGAGCTGTGCGAGGGGCTCGCAGCTGACACCGGTCGAGCACGACGCATGTATGAACACGTGCTCGGAATTGCACCAAAACATCGAATTGCAGCGGAACGGCTGATCGAACTTTCCGCCAAAAATGGCGCGTACGAACGTTTGCCTTCTGCACTTTCCTCACTCTTTGGGGCAGCGACGGTGAGGGATTGGTTGCCCACACTTTTGGGGTTGGAGTCACGCCTGGTCCAAGCAGGAGCACTCTCAACGTACTTGTTGTTAGCTGATCAAGCTCTTGACGTGGAGCTAGAGCCCGCCCAACGGCATCACCTCATGGCGTCAAAAGCTCGAGCGCTTTCCAGCGACTCCAGCTACTACGAGGAAGCTGCACTCCTCTACCGTGAGCTGCTCAAGATCGACGGTACGCCGGCAAATGTTACAGCTTTCCAGCGATTTCTAGAACAAACGGGCACAGGCGCTTCCGTTGAAGATGAGCGTTGGCTCTACGGTTGGCGTGCAGAGCGTGCCACTGAGCCGGTCGGCATTCTGCTCGACTGGGCTGACACCGAGCAGGACCGATTCGGGCAGCCAGACAAGGCCATTGAGCTCTACCAGCGTGTGCTTGGCATCGATCCCGAGCGCGTCGACGCCATGCAACACCTCGCCGCCCTGAAGGTTGAGCAGGGGGACTTCAAGGGCGCGCTCACCACCTTGGAAACACTTAGGCAGCGCACTGACGGTGAACCACGGGTGGTGCTTGAATTGGAGATGGCGGCGCTTTTCATTGACCATCTGCGAAAACCAACTCCCGCTTTGGACCTCGTGAGTTCAATCCTGAGCACTCAACCGCGGCACACTGAAGCCCTTCGGATCGTGCACAAGGCGCTCACGTTCAAAGAAACCCAGGTGGCAGCAGCCGAGCTCTTGGAGCGCGTGGCTGAATCTTCCGAAGATGAGGTGACGCAGAGCGAAGTGTTGGGCGTCTTGCTGGGCATGAGCGAGGGGATGGTTGAGCTCAGAGATGCTCGCAAGCGCTGGATTAAGAAAGTGATCGAGCTTCGGCCTGACGATGATCCGAAGCTGTACGAACTAGCGCTTGCAGCGGCAAAAGACGCGAAGATCGACGACGAACTGTGGGAGGCAGCGGAGCGTTGCGCTCAGAAACTGCACGATCCCGGGCCACTTGCCGAAGCTTACGCGGCAACGATCGGGAGCCAATTGAAACCCGAAGTGGCGGCTACCTTGGGTGAGCGCATCGTCAATTTCTACGAAGAATGGTTCGACGATCCGGAGCAAGTGATCGGCCTCTTGCGCCGCGTTCTAGAACTCAGCCCAACCGCGTTCTGGGCCTTTGATCGTCTTAAGCTGGTGTTTAACTCCAATGGGCGCTGGGAAGAGCTCTTTCAGCTCTACGATAGGGCGTTGGAGGGTTCAGCGGTTAGTGTTGAGCGTGCTGAGCTGTTACGTGAAGCCGCGATGGCGGCGAAGGACTTTGCCGCGAATGCCACGCGAGCCATCAGCTACTTTGAACAACTGAACGAGCTGGTTCCAAGGGACCCGCGTGTTGAGTTGGCACTGGAACGTTTGTACGAGCGAAACGACCAGCTTCGGTCGCTTATTCTGCTCTTTGAGCACCGATTGCAAGTGGCTGATCTCGTCCTCGGGCAAACGATCCGCGCACGCATCTCGGCGCTGTTCATGGACCTCGGCGAACCAACCGCCGCGTTCGACTACGTACGACAGATCCTCGCCAACGACGCGAAGGAGCCGAGCGCCTACCTGCTCTTAGAACGGCTCGTCACGTTGCCCATTGCGGATGACATCGCCGAAGAAGCGCGCGGGATCCGTGAGGCGAGCGCGGAGTTGCTCGCTTTACATTTTGAGAGTCAGCGACTCGATCAGCGATTGGTTGAGATGTTGGAAGTCTTGGTTGCGACATCCACCTCGGAGGTTGGGCGCATTCCTCGCCTCCGCAGGCTAGTACAGGTGCGGCTAGAGCGCTTGGACGACGCAGCAGGCGCGTTCCCGAATGTCTCCGAACTGGTAGGCCTGTGTCCCGAGGACACCAGCGAACGCGAACTTCTTGGGTCACTCGCGGACCGTCTTGGTGCACAGGAAGCGCAGGTCCAGCTACTCGTGCGTGTGGGCCGTGCTCAGAGCTCTTCGGCCCTTCGCGTGGTGCATCTCTCACTCGCCGCAGAAGTCGCCGTCCAGAAGCTAAAACAAAGCAACCTAGCGATCGATCTCTACGCTGAGGTGTTGGCGGAGGCCTCTGTTGAACCTAAAGCCGCGCTTTTGGCTGCGCGGCACTTGGATGAAATGCTTGGGGCACAGGGACGCGCTGAGGAGCGTTGCCTCGTGCTTGAAAAGCTCGCCGCACTCGAAACGGAGCCAGGACGCAAGCTTGATGCCCTCGGAATGGCTGCCCGACTCGCTTTTGACACACTCAGCGATCCGGAGCGTTCAATTGATAACTGGAGAGGGCGTCTCGCGCTCTCGCCGAATGACGGCGTTGCACTGGACGGCTTGGTGGAGGCGCTCTCCACCACCCAGCGCTATCCTGAACTCATTGAGGCACTTTTGGCTCGGATCGCTCTGGCTCGGGACCCTGTACTCGCCAAGCGAGATGCGGTCTGGGTGGCTCTCAGCTATGCCGATAAGTGCGCGGACCGAATGAGCGCCATCGAAAGCTGGCGCAGCGTTCGATCTTTGTACGGTAGAGATCCAGAGAATTACGCGGCGTTGCATCGCCTTCTGCTCGCTGAAGCGCGGTTTGGTGAAGTCGCCGAATTGGTGTTGGATGAAGCAAAAGCCGAGGCCGAGCCTGCAAGACAGCTCGAACTCTATCGGCATTTGGGTTCGATCTACCACGAACGCACCCAGGAGCCCGAGCTCGCGCTGGCCGCGTTTGTTACAGGTGAGGATTGGCAAGCTGCACGCGAAGTGGCGGGCGCGAGTCGCGCTGATCGAGAACTATCACGGCGTCTGCTCGAAAAGCTGCTGAAGTTAGCGATGGACGCATGGCAAGGCGCAGCTGAGCCACAGCTCGATGCGACCATGGCTCCAGCCCGCTCACTCGATTGGGCCATCGATGAACTGCGAGAGCGCGGGCTCGAAGAGGGCAACCATAAGTACGTGGTCGAGCTGCTATTGAGCGGAGCTAAGCTTCCATTTCAAGCAACGCGAAGGCGTCAGCTCAAACAAGAGGCTGCTTGCCTGTATGCAGACCGCCTTGAAAATCCCAAAGCCGCTACAGAGCTTCTGCGCGAATTATTCGCAGAAGACCCCGCGGATGAGATTGCCGCGGGCTCCGTTTCTCGCCTCGCCAGCTTGCTCGGAGCTCAAGGCCAAGACGCTGAGGTCACAAGTCTTTGGGAACAGCAAGCAGCGTGCAAAGAGTCATCGAACGACCGCGCTGGGGCTGCGCTCTTGTGGGCCAGGGCCGGCGAACTGGCTGAGAATACGCTGAAGGATAAAGCTCGCGCCCAGAAGAACTACAAACGCGGAGCAGCTCTTGGCGGCGAGGCCAGCCTTGTGGAATTGGGCCGGCTCTACAGCGAAAGCGGAGCCCACGCCGAGGCCGCTCAGGTTCTAGAATGGCTTGCCGCACAGTCCCCACGAGAAGCACTGGCTAACCGCGCGCTCGCGCTCGCGAACGCCTACGTGGCCTGTGGTCGCAGGCGAGACGCCCGCACGCGGCTCGAACAGGCAGCGGCTCGCGCAATCGATGCGGGTGCTGTTCGGGCACGGCTTGCCGAACTCTATCGCGAGGATCGCGAATGGGATCGGCTGGCAGCGCTCCTTTCCGACGAGGCGGAGCGCACCGAAAAACCCCAAGCACGCCTGCAGTACCTACGAGAGGCCGCACGTCTCCACGTTGAAGAACGCAAATCGCCGGATGCGGCGGTTCCCTTGCTCGAGCAGGCTTGCTCGATTTTGCCCGATGATTACGAAGTGCGACTGGCACTCTCCGAGGCCATGCTGCTCGCAGGACGGCATGAGCCTGCGCTTGCTGTACTCTGTGAACAGATCGAGCGTTATGGTACGCGAAAGCCGAAGGAGCGTGCGCTTGTCCACTTCCAACTCGCCAAGGCCAATCTCGCAGCAGGCAGCCGTGCGGAGGCTCTGGGTGAGCTCGACAAGGCTTCCAAGATCGATCCCGCTCATCCTCAAATTTCGTACGCCTTAGCTCGCCTCGCATTCGAGGAAGGGCAGCTGGATCGTGCTGAACGTCAGTACCGAGGGTTATTGCTGATCATTGGTCGCGAGAGTTCAGCCGCGAGTCCAACGCGTGTCGAAAGCCTGCTGGATCTCGCAGCGATTGCAGAGCAGCGTGAGGACGCGACGCGCGCCCAGGAGTTCGTCGAGTCGGCATTTGAAGCTGCCGCAGAGGAACCGCGGGAGGCCAAGGCCCTGGAGCGTGCCTTGAAGGAACGAGGGCAGCCTCAACTTCTCATCAGAGCTCTCAGGTCAACCATGGAGCGAACCAATGTGCCCGCGGAGGCGATCACCGCATTGGCTCAACTGGCAGAAATTCTGACTGAAACCCCGGGGCAGCTCGAGGCTTCTCTGCCAGAACTCACCCGCCGGGCATTATCCCTTCAGGAGCAGCTGGAGCGAACCAGCCCGAATGACTTCGTGGCGTGGTCGGCTCTGGGGCGTGCCTTCGAGGCCTTCGGAGACGCCGACGCCGAGCAACGAATCCTGGAACGGCGCGTGCGGGCTTCTTTGGCTTCGGGTGAAGTCACGGCGGATGCAGAACCCTTCTATCGACTCGCAGAGCTCAAGCTCAGGGAGAGTGCGACACGAAGCGAAGGCTTAGCGCTTTTGGAGCGCGCGCTAAGTACTGCGCCTGATGCCGGGCGTGCGTTAGCGATCTTGGAAAAATACGGCCAGCGAGAGTGTTCGGATCTGCCATCTGCGCGTTTACTGGAACAATTGGCGCGGGATACCTCAGACAACGCCGCTCTGCTCTTGGCGCTTGAAGCTCGCGTGCGTTTCGAACCCCAGAATGAAGACGCGGCCCGTGAAGGCTACAAGCTAGCTATTCAGTGCAACGACGCCAAACAGGCAGAAGCAATTCTGCGCACGGCGCTCAGTGTGGACACGCGCGAGCTGAAGCCAGAATTTGTGGGGTTTGCGATGTTGCGCTTGGCAAAGATTTGCGATGCGTCGGGGCGAGGGCACGAGGCGCTCGGGTTGCGTGAGAAGTCGATCCCGTTCCAGGACTCGGAGCGAGCCCCTAGGCTTCGTCGTGCAGTGGCCGAATCAGCGTTTGCTGCACGCGACTTCGAGCGAGCTGCGCGAAACTACGAGGTCCTCCTTCAGGCATCGCCGGAAGCCCGAGAGATTTGGGAGCCACTTTTGACCGCCCATCGCGAACTCGGGAATACGGAACGGCTCGTGGCTTTGATTGGCGCCACCATTCCGTTCGCGGAGAGTCGCGAAGATCGAGCGCGGCTGCGGCTGGAAGAGGCCAATGTGCTATTGGGCAAAACGGGCCACGAAGAAGAGGCCATTGCGGGTCTCAAGCAGATCTTGGCGGAGGATTCACGCCAGGTTGACGCGGCCCTCCTGCTCTCCAAGGTCCTCGAGAAGCTCGGGCGACTGGATGAGCTGACCGAGCTTTTGAGCGTTCAACTGGAAGGCGCCAAACGTCGAGAACATCTCACGTCAATTCTCTCGTTGTCGATGCGTCTTGGAGATCTCTTGGAGCGTCAAGCGCGCCCTTCGGATGCTCTCTCCGCGTATCAAGCAGTGCTGAGCTTTGACCGCCGAAGCGCACCTGCGCTTGGAGCCGTACTCCGGCTCTCGCAGTCAACAGGGGATATTGAGCTGATGGCGGAAGCGCTCGAAGGTCTCCTATCAACGGAACGGGGGGTCAATGCGGAGGCCCTGTGCGAACAGCTTTACAGTTTGCGGAGCGAACGCGGGCAGGATGATTTGGCACTTCGGGCACTCGAACTAGGATTTGAAGCCTGTCCGATGAGCAGCCGGATCTTGGCTGAGCTCATCGAAGCACACCGGAGGCGCGGCAACGAAAACGACGTGGTGCGGGTACTCCGTCGCGCGTACGACGAGCGAGCTGGAGAGGTGCAACTCCTGCCTGCGCTGATTGAGGCTTACCGGATCGCCAAACTGGAAGATGAGGCGCTCGCCGTGCTCGAGCCCTTGATTATTGCTGCTCCCGAGAAGGCTGAACTTTTGGGCATGCGCAGTGTTATTCTTCGTCAAGCTGGTCGCGATTTGGACGCGCTGGCTGATTTGGACAGAGCACAGGCTCTCACTCAAACCTACGGCGACGAGTTGGCAAGCACGCTCGAGATCGCCGTTGGGCGTGCCAGTCCCGAGCAACGGCCAGGCCTGCTCTTGCGTTGGGTTAACCTGCTGCTAGAACGTGGTGAGCGAGACACGGCGCGAAAGTGGTTGGATGAGCTGGTGAAAGCATCGCCGAAGGACAAGGGTGCGCTGCGAAAGCTTGCTGAACACGAAGAGGAAGCAGGAAATCTCAGCCAAGCCAGCTCGGCCTATCGAAAGTTGGTCGCATTGGAGGAAGGTGATGCGCTCACCGATGCAGCGCTACGTTTGGCCGCCGTGTGCAAGAAAGCCGGCCGACTTGAGGATGCTCGGGGAGCCCTTGAACGCGCCGTGGATGCGGCGCCGAGCAACGTGGCGCTCCGACAGATGCTCTACGTGGTCTATGAAGAGACGGGGGCCCACGCTGAACTCGGCGAGATATTGATCCGAGACGCGGCGCGCGCAACGGATGTCTCCGAGCGACTTCAATTGCTGTATCGCGCGGCCGAGCACTTGCTCCAGCCTGAAGGTGATTTGTCACGTGCCTTGGAGGTGTTGACGGAGGCGCGGGAGCTCAGCCCCGAAAGCATTCCTGGAATTGTGCTTCTGGCGCGCGCACACGCCGTGGGCGGCAACCTCGATGAAGCCGAGTCTGTTCTTCACTCGCTCATCGAAAGCTACCGTGGCCGACGCGCCAAGGTTTTAGCCGAAGTCCACCGGGAGCTAGCACGAATTGGGCTGATGCGTGGCGATCAACGCGCTGCGCTGATATCGATGACGCATGCTTTTGAAATGGATCTCAAGAATGTCGGCGTCGCTATGGAGCTAGGGCTATTAGCGCTTGAGCACCGCGACGATGAACTGGCGACGCGCGCGTTCCGCACCGTGGCCATGATGCGTACCAGCACAGAAGAAGAGGACGGTGTCTCGCAGGAGTTGAAGGGCGAAGCGCACTTTCACCTTGCGGTACTGGCCCAACGTCAGGGGGATCCGCGCCGAGCGAAGGTGCTCCTGGCGAAGGCGTTGAGCGAGAACCCGAATCTTTCAGGCGCCCAGGAATTCCTAGCTCAACTCGACAACGCCTAACGCAACGGCCTCTGCAGGTCTTGCGTTCTCATCGTTGAGGGGGCTATTTGCCTGTCGTGGAAACCCTTCCTGAGCGAAAGACGAACGTTTTGACCGCCCTGTTGGTGGGCACCGGCGCCATGATCGGAACTGGCCTCTTCGTGGCTCTTGGCTTTGCGGCTGACGTCGCGGGGGCGCTCTTGTTGCCCGCATTGGCCATCGCGGGGCTTGTGGCTGCTGCCACCGCCGTCAGTCGCGTCTCACTGGGTGTCGCCCAGCCAACGGGTGTGGGCGCCTATGATTATGGGTACAAATATCTGAACGCGGGCCTTGGTTTCACCGCTGGTTGGGCCGGTTTAGTCGCTTCAACAACAGCCGCGGCAGCTGCCGCTCTCGGTTACTCTGCGTATGTGATGGCGCTTCTGCGTCGCGGGGAGCCCGGCTCAGCCATGACCATCGCGATTGGAGCCGTCGCCGGATTAACGCTTCTCGTATTGAGTGGGTTTCGCCGTAGTGGTGTGGTGAATGTTGTGTTCACCGTGGGCGGGCTACTGGGTGTCCTCATATTCCTCGCGATGATGGCCTCCCACACGGACAGCTCAGCCTCGCAGAACCTTTCGTTGGCCAATGCCAGCCTGCGATCGCCGGGCGAAGCGCTGGCGGCGGCAGCAGCGCTCTTGTTCCCGGCGTTTGCCGGCTTCAGCCAGATTTCAAAGTCGGAAGCTCTCCTTTCGGGACCCAAAAGAACGCTGCTCCGAGCGACGCTGTTGTCCGTTGTGGCCGCGTTGGTCGTTTACTTGTTGGTGAGCGTGGTGACCCTTGCCGTCGTGGGTGCGCCCTCGCTAGCCCAGCAAACGACTAAAACACTGGCCCCCTTGGCCAGCTTGGTGGAACGCTACAACGCACGTTGGGTGGGGCAAGCGGTGAGTGGCGGAGCGGTGTTAGCGATGCTGGGCGTCGCATTGAATCTGATTGTGGGCAGCGCTCGCCTGGCAAAAGCGATGGGCGAACGCGAAGACTTACCCGCGTTCCTCAGCAAAACCGACAGCAGCGACACTCCGTATGTTGCGACCGTCGTCATGGGTCTGGCCATCGGCCTCGTGGTAGCCTTCACGGATCTGCACAAGAGCTGGCAGTTTGCGGCGTTTGGTACGCTCGCCTACGCAGCACTCACGAACCTTGCTGCGCTCAAGTTAGACGAGAAAGAACGCGGAGTGCCAAAGCTCGTACCGGGCCTGGCACTCTTAGCCTCTGTTGGCTTGATCCTGGCGCTGCCATTCGAGATCTGGGCGACCGGCATCGTGATCTTGCTCGGCGGCCATGTGCTCCGTTTGTTGTGGGTAGCTCTTCGTCCAGCACCGAAAAGCGCCTAAGCCCCGAAGGCGCACGCCTAGCTCTTGGTGAGCTCGACCCCTGATGCCACAAACGTGACGGATTCAGCACTGCCGTCCGGATGTTTGTTGTTAAACTTGGCGCCTTCGGATTCAAGGTGCTTCACGAAGTCAGGCGATATTGTTTCGAGTTCGACGCTGCCTTGGAGCTTCGCCTTCGCACCTGCTGAGTCGGTGGGCACAAAGAAGCTGTAGTCTTTGAAGGTGACACGACAGCCTGGAGCATCCGGATCTGGCGATGTACCGAGTTCCATCCAGCAGCCCTTGCGGCTGCAAGCCTTGCGCACATCGCCCGCCACGATGATTGATTTTTGTATAAACGCCTGCGGTTTAGACAACACGGACGCGAGCGGAACCTCTTGCCCTGGAGTGATCTTCGCTCCGAAGGCGTGCGTGTTGGATGCCTTCTGTTGAGTCGGGCCCAAGTCAGAGCTTGGAATCGAGCGGCTGGTGGGTTCGGATTTCTGGGGGGCGGTGGCTTGGCTCCGGCACCCAGCCAGCATGAATGAAACAACCGAGATCAGTGTTGGTATCGCGAGTGATCGTTGTCGCATGGCGTTGGACTATAGCGCCCCAGCGAGAGCACTGGTAGCTTCACTGACGTCGCGTAGGAGCCCATGTTTAGTTTCGATAAAGCCAGCCTCACCAGCGTGTTGCCGCCCGGCTTCAGCGAATCACGGAGCGTGCGCTTTCAGGATGTGGACGCCGCGGGGATCGTTTTTTACCCCCGGATCATCGAGTATTGTCACGATGTGTATGTGAGCTTCCTCGGGGCACACGGGCAGCCACTGGATCAGGTGCTTCGGGAGCGAGCCTGGGCCGCGCCGATCCGCCACAGTCAGGCTGATTTTCTAAAGCCGCTCAGCTTCGGGCAGCAAATCAAGGTGAGCTTGGTGATAGCCCATCTGGAATCAACGGAGGCTACGCTCGCTTTTCAGCTAACGCTTGAACGAAGTGTTTTGGCAATCGTGCAATCGGTGCACACGTTCGTGAGCGTCGAGGGGTTCAGGCGTATTCCCATTCCCGAGCCAGTTCGGCAGCTGCTCGCGAGCTTGCCTCAGGGTTAACACTCAATCTCAGCTCCGGGAAAACGGGTGTAGGCTCGCTGCGAGTTCTACTGCCAACTGTCGGCGCTCCATTTTGCCGCTTTGCCCAACAGGTATTTCATCGACAGTGGCAATCCAACGCGGGCGCTTGAATCCCGCCAGCGACGCCGAGATGTGCTCGAATAGTCCTGAAAGATTCTGAGCCGCCGGTGTTACAGCACAGGCTAACGCCTCTCCTAGATCGGGATCAGGAAGGCCGAACACACATACGGTTTCGACGCCGGGGAACGCGCCAATCACCGCCTCCACTTCGGCCGGATGCACGTTTTCCCCTCCCGATATCACCACGTCGTCGGCTCGGCCGAGCACGTATAAATGCCCCTCTGAGTCCAATCTTCCAAGATCCGCGGTCTGAAACCAAGCGTCCGGGTTCCGTGGCTTTTCGCCCCAATAACCCACCAACAGACTCGCGCCTCGCAGTTCAATGACACCTGATGTCGTGCGCAATTCCAGATGTCCGAGCGGTTTGCCCACCGAGCCCTCGGGCGCGGCGATACCCAGAGTGCGCGTCGCAACTTGCGAGGCTGCTTCCGTCAGCCCGTACGTCGGAAGGATTGGCCAGCCACGCAAAGCTGCCGCATGTTCGAGATGGGTGGGTAGCGGAGCACCACCGATCAGAATCGCCTTCACGCTTGCGGGTAACGTGAGATCAGGTTCGCGAAGCATGCGTGCTAGTTGCGTGGGGACCCAACTCAAGAGTGTGGTTTGGCTCGCGGCGATCCATTCCAGAAGGGCTCGCGGCTCCCGATATTGTTCTGGACTGGCTAAAACGCAGGGCTTCTGAGCGAGGAGGCAACGCGCGAGCACCGAAATCCCGCCGATGTGGGAGAGGGGCAAGTTGAGGAGCCAACGGTCGTGTGCTTGCCACTTGAGATTCTCGGCACTGGCTTGTGCGGAAGCCAGCAATGCCCAGCGATTCAGGCAAACGCCCTTCGGTGTACCACTCGTACCCGAGGTGAACATCACCGCAGCTAGCCTATCCTCGGGGAGTCCCTCCGACGCTGAACCCAAGGCTCCTTTCAAGATTTCGTCTGCGACCACAGATGCGTGCTCAGGAACCGATTCCGCCCAGGCCTCAGGCAACAGCAAATGCCTAGGTTTACCGGCCAAGGCGGCACTCCGCTCGCTCTCCCTCCAGCGCGGATGCAGTGGCACGAAAGGCACGCCTCGATCCAGCAAGAGCGCGATCAGAATCCATGTGGATCGATCGATGCGTGCGACGAAAGCCACCGGAACCGCGGCCTGCAGGTTAAGTCCAAGCGCGAGCAGCAGCGTGAGTGTGCGGGCGGCCTCCCTTCGGAGCACCGCGTACGATAAACCACCCTGCGCGTCGACCACTGCCGGCGCCACAGGTTTCAGGAGCGCCAGCGCCTCAAGGCTAAAAGAAAGGTTGGGGGAAGCAGGCGGGTGCACGGGTTCTACGAACGGCTTGGCTGAGGAGCGTAGTGTAGACCCTGTGCGAGATCACGTGAGCCGAGGCTGCGTGCGAGCCGGTGTTCCCACGAGGTGGCGACCGGCCCGCTGAAGAGATGGGACACCACGCACTGGGCGCCACAAGCTTGCGCAAGCTGTGCCCAGCGCATGCAGCGCCACAGGCCGAGCGACATTGGCTTCAGAACCAGCACCTGGATCCTATGGTCTCTCAACCAAGTCCCCACCTTGGCTTCGTCCAGCGTCCGTAAGGATTCATCCAGCGCGATCGGAATACGGATGCCGTTTTCGCTTGAAGCACTGCTTAACGATTCGGCAAGAAGTAAGGCCGAACTCGGCTCCTCGATGAATTCAAGCCCAAAGGGTTCAAGTGCGGCGAAGGTTTGCGCCAGGGGCGACGTGAAGCTCTGATTGGCGTCTGCTCGAATCTTAACCCGACTGCCGAATGCCGTGCGTAAGGCGCCGAGTTGCGCCAGCTCAAGCCCAAGATCCGTGCCCAACTTTAGTTTGAATGTTGTGACCCCCGTGGCGAGGGCTCGCTCCGCACTGCTCAGACAAGCTTCAACGCTCGCGTTTTCGAGCAGTGCCGCGACCGCGATCGGTACCGAAGCGGAGGGCGTCAAGAGCGGGCCCCAAAGGGATGAATCGGCGCCAAGCTGAATTGCCTCGGGGCGTTGGGCCAACAGATCCAAATAGGCCATTTCAAGGCAAAATTGCAGCGAAGGCAGCTCTCGAAGTTCGGGGAGTTCGCTCAACGTCGCGAGGGCTTCAGCCGGCGACTCCGACAAACTGAATGAGCTCGCCAATCTTTGCTTCAACGCCGTTTCGCACTGCTCCAGCGTTTCAGTGCTGTAGCCTGGCAACGGACTTGCCTCGCCATACCCCAAACGCCCGGCGTCGTCCTGCAGCGTTAACAGCAAGCCCTCACGTTCTGACCATGAACCGCGCGCGGAGTGCACGCGTTCCGAGACCGTCCACGTCGTTCTTTCGACGCTGACTGGACGAAATTGGAGGCTCAAAGGGCCAAGCCCACGGCGAATAGAAGGCCGTAAAGCGCCAGCAACTGAGCCGTGCGAGCCAGCAGCGCGTTCATGGCTTTCCCACGCACAGAGGCCACTTCGCGCACCAAACGGACTCCCAGCGGCAACGAAAGCAGGGGCAGTAAACTCCACACCGAAGTGCGTCTGAACGCAACCAGACCGAGCGGCATCGCATAAGCCAGCACGACCAAAGCCGCGTACTCAAGCACAGCTCCGCGCTCACCTAGCCGCACCGCAAGCGTACGTTTGCCCACTCGCGCATCCGATTCTCGATCCCGCAGGTTATTCACAACCAAGATGGCGGTCGACAGCGCCCCCACGGGGAGCGCTCCGAAATAGGCCAATTGTGGCACATATCCGAGCTCCACATAGACTGTGCCGAGCACCGCCACGAAGCCGAAGAAGAGCATCACAAAAATGTCGCCCAGCCCGTGGTAGCCAAGCGGGTAGGGGCCACCGGTGTAAGCGACCGCAGCCAGCATTGAAGCCAATCCGATAGCAATGATGGGCCAGCCGCGCACGGCTGCCAGATAACACCCAACTAATAACGCCGCCCCGAGCACGGCTAGCAGTCCTCGTCGAAGCTGCTTGGGACTCAGCAGGCCGAGCTGTGCCGCACGCGGCGGACCGAGGCGATCTTCGGTGTCAGCACCTGCCTCGAAATCGAACACGTCGTTGGCAAAGTTCGAGGCGATCTGGAGCAGTAACGCACCGACTAAAGCAGCTAAGCCCGGCCACGCACCTTCGCCTAACCAGGCCGTTCGCCCTACAGCTACGGAAACACCTGTGGCGACGAGCACCGGCGTTGCAGCCGCAGTGAGCGTCTTTGGGCGCATGGCAAGCACCCACGCGCCAAATGAACCGGGGTCTGGAAGTTGAGCCACGCGTGGCGATTTAGCCACTTTCTGCCGAGTTGGCGAGCTACCGTAGGAGTTCCACGTAGAAGATCGCCTTATCCGCGGGAACCTTGAGCACGCCGTCCGTGATCAGTCCGGCACCAAGGGCCTTCTGATCCCAGCCCACAAACCGATACTTCATGCCTTTCAGTCCCGGGGCGAAGATGGTGGCTCCGGCACGCGCATACAATACGGGGAGCTCGCCTTGGTTCTCCACCTTGGGGGCGAAGAATTCGTAGAGCTTGGACATGTCGAACTTGAAACCACTATTAAAGCTAGTGCTCACCAAGGAAAGCACTGCATGTTTGGTCGTGCTGAGCGGCGCCTGATCGAGCGATACCAGACTGAATTCGATGAATTTTTCATCGGCCGTAACAGGGTACGCGATGCCGTCATCGTTTTTGACCGTTACGTCGCGTAGCACCACTCCATTCTTAAACCGCAGAATGTTGCCGTATTGTGCAAAGAAGCCCGAGTAGCTCGCAACTCCAGGCGCATCAAACTTCAGGTGGCCTTTCTGCCAATCGTATTCAATTTGATCATTGGGCGTGATCGGATTGGGTTCGAACGTTCTAGGGCGATAGCTTGGGCCAACGATCAGATAGCCTTGCTCCAGAAACCTATCAAAAGAGCCTTTTTCTTTGAAGATTGGATCAAACGGACGACTCTCCAGCGTGGGATCAATCAAGAGCCGGGAGCCGTAGCGATAGGCTGTGGCCATCATCCGATCCAACATGCCCGGGGTGTATGAATTTTCCGATTCCATGCTCGCAGGATCGAAGAGCGAGCGTTTACCAAACACAAACAGTGTGGGCTTGGGTGCGGGCTTCAAGAGGAAGTTCCGAAAAATTGCGGAAGCGGCCTTCATTGAGGAGAGCTGAACTTCGTCAAATTGGTAGTGCAGGTTCATCGAATGCCCGGTGTCGAGCTTCGATAGAAATGGCTTATCTTTGCGCGAATCAGGCGCAAACCCGTAATAGTGCCAGCACACCACGTCCCAATCTTGAATCGCGCCCAGCGACGCCATCCGCATCGGAAACTCCGCACGATATTTCCCGGTGTTGTCGATCTGCGTCTCGTAGATCAGGTAGGGTTTGCCGGGCATGTGATTGTGCTCGATCCATGGCTCCTTCCATGCGATGCGCGGCAGCTCCTCAAGGCCACTAAAAAAGGGAAATCGGCGGTGAGTGGCATCGTGGTGAGTCCCGCCGATGTACGAATCGTGGGCGATCGCATCGGCGTGCTGTTGTAAGAACTGCGCCTGAATGTTGGAGCCTGGGAATCCAGTATTCCAAACGAGCGGCGTTTTAGTCAGGCTCTTGCCCAGTGGTTTCAGAGCGTCCGCTTCGCGCTTCTTGTGCTCCACCCAGAGCCCAGTGAGAAACTCCAATACGTCGCTGGCGCGCGCTCGATTAAAGTCATCCCGAGAGTACTTCTGCTTGCTCGCCTGCAGCATCGCCACAGCTGCCGGATTGGCGTCGCTGATCACGACGGGCAAGCTCTTGCTTTGAATAGGAGCTAAGAGCAGCGTGTTATCTTTGAGTGCTTCGCCCGCCAACAAGAAGCCCCAGGCCTTCTTGACCCCGTAATCATCCTTATATTTTGCACGCACGAATTCTTGCCAACGACCAATGAGCTCATCCTGAAAGAAGCGAGGCAGCTGCTGCCACTCGCCGCCCGTCATCTGCGAGATCCAACCCTCTTCATTCGAGAGTTCCCAGATCGCATAAACTGGGTCATCTGCGCGCTTGAGCCCCGTGTAAGGATTCACTTGAGTCACCGCCCGCTTCATGTTGGCGATCCCGATCGCTTCCAGGCGTGAGTCCCAAATCCGTGCAACATTCCGCGTGAGAGAAACAGGGCGATTGTCTGATTTCTTTTCCCATTCTTGCATGGCCGCGACCCATGCTTCTTTGGTCTTCGCATCGGGGAGAATGTCGACGTCTTTCGAACCGGCACTGCGTGCGCCGTGACTGAGATCCGTGGACCAAATTTTACCGCCCGCTTGCTTGAATTTGAAGTGGAAGTAATCGCTCAAGTCGGCTTCGGAGCGATCCCCTTTGGTATACGTTTCCGCGCCGCGATGCCCATCTCGAACCAGATTAAATCCGAGCTCAAACAGGCGTTTCACCACCAGATCCACGTCGGCATAGCTTTGCCGATCTGCGCCTTCGGCACCGAGCGAAAAGCCACCGGTGGCGCCCCAAAAACGCACTCGCTTTCCATTCAGCTGCAGATGGCCATCCTTGCTGACCGTGACAAACGCATCGATGTCGCTCGGTCGCTTTTGTGCAGATGCCACACTTGAGCAAACCATCGCCGAGAGTATGAGGAGCCCGGTCCAAAGAGTCTTGAACATCTTACTGACCAATCTGAAGGAGGAGAGAGGGCCGCATCATATCCAGACTTCTGAGCGCAGCAATATCCAATTACGTGGAGTCGTGACCCAACCAAAGCTGTCCCAGAGCGAACATACATGGCTGGGTTAGTCTTGGGTTTTGGGGTTGTGTTTGCCCGAGCACGCGCTGTATTCAGGCCACTCATGCCCTGGACCTACGTGATTCTGATCGGCACCCAAATCCTATTTTCTATCAGTGACCTCTTGGGGCGCAACTATATGAAGCTGTACGGTTTTTCTACAGCTGCGTTTGCCAGTGTTTGGTTCGTCGCCTACTTCTCGATTCGGATCGTGGCGACAATGGGCCAACTCTACGTGTTTGCGTCCATCGATTTGGGAAAAACGATGGCGTTGTTTAGTGCGGCGTCCATCATCATCGCCAATGTCCTGGGGTTGTTGGTGCTGAAGGAGGTGCTTTCTCCAATCGCGTACTTGGCGATCAGTCTGGCTGTGGTCACGTTTGGGCTGCTAGCATTTTCGCGTTAGCTGGCCGCAAGATCAGGAGCACGAGCGTGATGCCGAATCCGGGCCTTAGGGTCGCTGTGCCTGCGTGAACGTCGACATAGGCCCGGCCGAAACGTGAGCGCACTTGCAAATTCGCCACCAAGTGGTGAAAAATTCGCCATGGAATGGCGAATTTGCGTGCTCACTGCGCCATTTTGAGCCCATTTCTTGCCAAGCTTTGCCAAGCTTTGCCAAGTGCGTCGCTAGAAGCCGTTCTTGGGGTCGACGCCCTAGGCCAACTCGACCGCTCGCTCGCTGAGGAGCCTTCCAAGCCAATCGGGAGCCTCCAACACCACATTGTGGCCGACAGCTGGAGCCGTGTGATGCTGAGCGTGAGGCAGGCGTTTCAACATGCTTTGGGCAATTGCCGTGAATTTCAAATCATGCTCACCGGTGATCCAATCAACGGGCAAGCGGAACTCACTCAAGTGTTCGGCGTAATTGGACATACGGCTCAAGCTCAGTTGGCGCAGCGCGGCAGCTAGCGCCAGCGGATCGTGACGCAGTCTGATACGGCGCTGTTCCGCAAGCGCCTCGGCGTTGACCTCACGCTGAGTTTGAAAGAGTGCTTGTGTTTGCCAAGCCTCGACAAAAGGGCCGATCCCTTGGGTTTCGAGCAAGTTGGCCCAGACCTCATCACTCTGGCGGCGCTCCTCACGAGCTGCATTGGAGTCCAGTCCTGGGTGAGCGCTAATTAGCGTGAGTGAGCGGAAGCGCGAGGGAGCTGTGAGTGCCATCCCGAGCGCTAAACGGCCCCCGAGAGAGTAGCCGACCAGATGAATGGGATCGTTCATCCCATCGTTCACCCCTTCAGGAAGCGTGGCGAGCAGCCGCTGCACCTCGGCTTCAAACCCGCCCGTGCTGATCGGCAGAGTCGACGCTTCATTCGCGTGCCCAATGAGCGCCGGCGCCTCCAGCGTGATCGCGAATTCTGGACCGAGGGCGTGTGTCAAGCTGCGCCTCAGTTCATGAAAGCTCTCAGGTGAGCCAGAAAATCCGTGGAGGAGAACGAATTTCACCCGTTTAGCCATCACTGCTAAAGCCGCTCCACGCTAAGCGCGCTCCGGGCTGAGCCGCTCCACGCTAAGCCGCTCCGCCACACGACGCGAGGTCTGGTGCGCACCAGAGGGCGCAACCGCAACGACGATCAAGCTCGGTCCAGCATGCGCATAGGCTCGACCGAGTGCCGCCTCAAGGGCAGGGGCGTCACTCACCCGTTCGCTATGAAATCCGAAAATCTCGCCCGCTTTTTCTAGCCGGAGTTCGTGACTCAACACCCAGTTTTGCAGCTTTTCGGGCGTCATACCGGTGCTCTGTTGAATCGGAAGCTGTTCAAAAATGCGCCCACCCGCATTGTCCAACACCACGATGACGAATGGGGTTTCAAGAGCCTGGCAGCACCAAAGTCCGCCCAAATCGTGAATAAAACTCAAATCACCCAGCACCAGTGTCGTTGGTTTCCCGCTGGCTTGAGCGGCTCCCGCTGCCCCAGAAATCAAGCCATCAATCCCGTTGGCGCCACGTTGTGAAAGCACTGCAACCTGTGCGTGTTCCCGACCAACGAACGAGCCAAAATCACGGATCGGGAGACTATTGCCGAGCGCTAGCACTGAGCCCCGAGGCAAGAGCCTTGCGATGGAAGCCGCCGCGTGCGCTTCTGAGAAGGCGCCCTCCTCGCTTAACACCGCGTTCACGGCGTGGGCGGCACGCTGATTGGTTTGCTCAAGTTTGCGTGCATAGCTCTGTGCTTCGGGTGAAGGTGCGGCCGGTGCGTGAGAGAGGAGCGTTTTGAGGAGTTCAACCGGGCGACTTGGCAGCTGAATGCTGCCGTTTTGGGGATCGCTCCACGCCCCGTCGGTAACGGCATAGGTGATCGCATTTTCCCAAGTGCCGAGACATTGCTGCAATGCAGAAGACACGAGCGGTGAGCCGAATTGCACGACGACCTCGGGGCGCATTTCTTCCGCGAGCGTGGGCAAGAACCACTCAGCCAATTCGAGCAGAGTGGCTTTGTCTGCGTGATTTCCGCGGAATCTCAGCGGGCTTGCTGCATCGACCACGATCGGCCAGCCTGTGCGTTCAGCCAAGCTCAACAGGAGCTTCGAGTAACCGGCGGCGGCGGGATTCTCAGGCCCCGAGAACAACAGGCCACGTGCTGTGGAGTGCAGGCGGCTTAACAAGGACTCTGGGATTGCGCATTCGAGGTGAGACGGCGCGTGTTCCAAGGGTGCTTTGGCGAGAAGCACGGAAACCTGAGCTGCCAGAATAGGCGAAATCTGGGGTTCGAGTGGCTTGCGTGCTCGGGCGTTGATGTGGATGGGGCGTGCGCCAGGCTGGGTTGAACGGGTGAGTGCCTGAAAGGCGAGGCGGCGCGCAAACTTGAGCGCTTCGGGATGTGGATCGGGCATTCCGAGCTCGAAGTACTCGGTGTTGTCGCCGAAGAGCTTCACTTGATCGATGGTTTGAGGGGCTTTGGCGGCTTGTAGCTCGAACGGGCGATCGGCGGTGAGCAGCAGCAGCGGAGTCGACGTTAATCTGGCTTCAATGATGGCGGGGAAATAGTGCGCAGCAGCGGTGCCCGAGGTGCAGAGCAATAAACTCGGGCGTCCCGTGATTCGGGCCTGTCCGATTGCGAAAAACGCGGCGGAGCGTTCATCAAGAATGCTGTGACACCGCAACTCAGCTGTATTCAGCGCCGCCCACACCCAAGGCGTTGAGCGCGAGCCTGGACTTATCACCACGTCGCGCAGCCCTGCTTGGGCGAAGCTCCCAAACAACAAGCGAGCCCACTCCGCAAGAGGGCTCGCCTCCATCACCCACTCACTCCGAGTGCCCGCAATAAGCCCTGGAACTTGAGTTCCGTCTCTTGATACTCAGCATCCGGCTCGGAGCCGCGCACGATACCGGCGCCGGCGTACAGGTGCGCCGTGTCGCCCTTCAAGAGAGCCGAGCGCAACGCCACAGCGAAAGAGCCATCACCTTGGCTATCAAACCAGCCGATCGGACCCGCGTACCAGCCGCGCCGATCCCGTTCGTGAGCCTCAATGAAGCGCTGGGCGCGTTCCTTCGGTACACCGCCGACAGCGGGAGTTGGGTGCAATGCGGCTACAAGTTCTAGAATATGCGTGGGTGCAGCAAGGACCCCGGAAATGGGTGTCCGCAAATGGGAGACGTACTGGAGCGCGTGCACGTGCGGCGCCTTGGGAGCGGTCAGGCTTTCGGCGAAGGGCTCCAAAGCCCGCAAGATTTCTCGCACTACGATTGCATGCTCTTCGAGATCTTTGGCACTCTCTAGCAAGGCCAACGCGCCCTCGGGACCCGAACGCGCTGAACCGGCGAGTGCTTCAGTGTCGAACTGGGTGCCGAGTTTTCGCACCAATCGCTCCGGGGTGGCGCCGAGAAACGCGGAATTGCCATATTTTAGCGCAAAACGTGTACAAGCTGCGTTGTCGGCAGCGAGCCGGAGGAGCACCTGACGCCACTCGGGTTCGGGCTGGAGCCTGAGCGAACTGCGCCGGGCGGCGACGATCTTCTCTAAGTTTTCCGCTTCGATGCTGGCCCGAATTTGACCGACGAGCGTGCGCCATTCTGCCTGACCCAGTTCCTTGCGTTCAAGTACGGAAACAGAGACTGGCAGAGCGGGTTCGGTTGGTTTCTCGGTGGTCAGCCGCCGCTGATAACTGGTGAGGGTCAGAGCCGCTTCGCGAGCCATTTCCTGGGGTGAAAGCGGCCGTTCTAGATCGCAGGCGATGCCGAGCGTTGCCGTGCCGTCGTCGTGGATCTCGTAAAAGATTCGCGGCAAAACAAACCTTGCCTCACCCCAAGCGTCCCACAACGGATCCGCTGCAAGATTCGAGAAGCACGAAAAACCACCAAACAGCCGAGCGAGCGAGGCCTCGGGCCGCGTGCGATGGGCGGAGCCGATGCCAGCAAAGAGAGCCTCTGCACGCCGCTGAACGTCTCCAAAGCGAGTCGCTCCTGAAGCCCGCACTTCGCAGAGCGTGCCAATCGCGGCAAAACCGCCTTCGCCAGGCGGATCCCAGAGCCAGGCATCTTCATCTCCAGCTAACGCCAGAAACCGATCGAGCGGCAAAAGCGGCACCGGGACGCCAAGTATTGCCACTTTGCACTCGCGCAGCCGCTCCAGCTCGCGCAGCACCCAGTGCGTGAGCAGACCTTCCTCAGAAGCCGTGACGGGGACCTCCAACTGGGCCAACGAAGAGCTCACCCTGAGATCCTATTCTCCGCAACGTAGAGGTGGGCCACACCCAACGTGAGCGGCACGATTTCCTCCACGGCTAACCCGGCCGCCTCGATCAACTTCGCAAACTCAGGAGCGGGCGGGAACGCGGCGATTGAGCGCTGGAGATAGCGATACTCGTGGGCGCCTGAAATTAAAGCACCTACCCAGGGCACCAGCACATGGACGTGGAACTTCGCGAGCAGGCCTAAAACACCCGCTTTCGGCTCGGACAACTCCAGGATCGCTAAACGCCCACCGGGCTTGAGCACGCGCTTCATTTCACGCAACGCCTGAACACGGTCCGGCACGTTACGGATCCCAAACGCGATGCTGATCCCATCAAATGAGCTGTTCTCAAACGCCAAAGCCTGCGCATCGCCCAACACCAAGCTGACGCGCGGAGCGAGCCCCAACGCTTGCAGCTTGCGTCGCCCTACCACCATCATCTCTTCGGAAGGATCCACGCCAATCACGGTGAGAGTCGGCACAGCCTGGGCTGCCGCGATGGCGACGTCGCCAGTGCCAGTCGCCAAGTCAAGTATTCGGCTCTGGGGCTTGAGCTTGAGGGCTGTGATCGCCAGCTTACGCCAGCGTTGATCGAGCCCGAACGAGAGGAGCCGATTCAGAAGATCGTAGCGCGGAGCGATGCCATCGAACATGGCGCCGGAACCATCGCGACGAACCAAGCTGTTGGGATTTGAGGACGAACTCATAGTGAATTTTTACTTCTACAGCCGAGTGGATGGTTCAAACGACGCTGAAATGGCCTCAATTCGCTGGCCACCCTAGGCTTTGGCCCGAGGAGTGGTCAAGCGCACCAAAACACTGGATGCGACTCGGGGGGACGCGTGGCAGAGTAGCCCCACTCTCGATGACTCGTGGCGGCTTGAATCTGATCTGGTGCTCCTGTTTCGTGCTGGCCAGTGCCCTCGCGAGCGCCCCCGTTT
>JBBSBI010000002.1:0-92944 GCA_038251425.1 Polyangiales bacterium | reverse complement strand
GGTGAGGCCTCGTATTACGAGGGCTATGCCCCCAAACTGGCTGGTTGGTTCGGTAACGCGGTAGGCGCGTACAAGAAGGCCGGGAAAGTGGAGCTTGCGTGCATTTTGACGCGAGATATCTCCGAAGCGAAACGCGCGGAGGCCGAGATCGTGCGGCACGCTCGCATGTTGGCCGAAGCCGAGCGCATTGCGCATGTGGGGAGTTGGCAGTGGGATAAGGCCAGTGGGCGCTTGGATTGGTCCGAGGAGCTGCATCGAATTTTCGGAGTCGCACCGGAGACCACGCCTACGTGGGAATTGTATGACGCCCTGGTGTTGGAGCTTGATCGAGCCCGGATTCAGCAAATTTTACCCAATGGTTTCTCCACTTCGAACTCGATCGTTTACGAGTACAGAATTAGGCGCCGAAGTGATGGCGCGATCCGGCAGCTGCAGACAGCGGGCGAGGTCTTGCGAGATAGCGCGGGAGAAGTCACCGGCTTCCTCGGAGCAACCGTCGATCTTACGGAGCGCAAGGAGCTTGAAGAGAAGATTGCTCGTACCGAGCGCCTTGAAGCACTCGGCCGGTTAGCTGGCGGCTTGGCGCATGATTTCAATAATGTGCTGACCGTGATTTTAGGCCAAGTCGAGCTAGCTGGCCGAAGCCCCAGCCTTGAGCCGCACGTGCGCGAGTCGCTCGGGACAATCGGCCAAGCCTCGGAGCGTGCTTCGCGGATGACCCGGCAGCTATTGGCATTTGCTAGCCGACAGGTGCTCATTCCACGCGCTATCGAGCCGAGGGCAGAAATTCAGAGCCTGGTGCGCCTCATTCAGCCGCTACTGGGTGAAGACATTCGGATTGTTCTGAATTTTGCGGAACCCACCTGGCCCGTGTGTGTGGACCCTTCGCAGCTTGAGCAGCTTGTGATGAATCTTGTGATCAACGCACGCGATGCCATGGAACGTGGGGGCAACCTCACCATCGCGACTGCCAACGTGACTCGACCGAGCGAAAGTGCGGCGGGCGAGTGGATGCGGCTGACGGTTGCCGACACCGGGAGCGGTATCGCAGCGGAAGTTCGCCGCCACCTCTTCGATCCATTCTTTACGACGAAGTCGCTGGGTAAGGGCACCGGACTGGGGCTCGCAACTTGCGAAAATATCGTAAAACACGCCGGCGGCTTCATTGAAGTCGAGTCCGAGGTAGGTGACGGGGCCGCTTTTCACGTCTACCTGCCGCGAAGCGAGTTGCCGGCATCCAAAGCGGTCCCGATCTCTGAGTATCCTTCGAGCGTCATGGGGTCTGAGACGATTCTCGTCGTCGAGGATATGGCGCTCATTCGCCGGCTCTGCGCGCGTGTGCTTTCGGGCCTGGGCTACACCACGCTCTGTGCGGAGACAGCCGCTGAGGCCCTCGAAGTGGTGGGAGCACACTCGGGGCCGATACACTTGATCCTGACGGACATGGTGTTACCCGACCGCCCGGGCGTGGAGTTGGCGGCGGATTTGCTGTTGCTCTTCCCCGCGGCGCGCGTGTTATTCACCTCAGGATATTCCGAAGTGACGATCCCGGTGAGCTTCGGGTCGCGCCATCAGTTCTTGCCCAAGCCCTACACGCCGACCAGCTTGTCGAAGAAGGTTCGGCAAATCTTGGATGAAGTGGTTAGGGTGGAGCCCAGCTAAAAGAAATACAGGTTAACTCTTCAAAAAGTCGGGCGCACTGAGCGCTTCGTGACCGACGCACTGCCGCATTGGAAGCCGTGGATACTTAGGGAACGCGCGATCAAGCTTCGAGCGTTCGCAGAAAAGGAAAAGGCTGCCTTGGGCGCCCTTCACCGGCCTCGAGTGGCGGCAGGTGCCGCACAGGCCAGCGTCTTTCTGGTAGTCGCGGCTGATCGTCACAACTCAGGCTACTGTTCGAATGCGCTTCGGGGTAGAGCAAGAGCCTCGTGAAAAGCTATCCTGCCCAGGCTGTCGTGTGGTTCAGCCTGTTGCTGCTGATGTCGAGCTTCGCGGCGTGCCGCCGCGCCGTTCCGCTGCCCACGCTCGGGAAGATCGGAAGCTTCAAGCTTCAGGATCAGGCAGCGCAGCCATTCTCGCCGGAAAAGCTGCGCGGCCGAGTCTGGGTCGCAGCTTTCATGTTCACGCGTTGCCCGATTATCTGTCCGCGCATCACACGCCAGATGCAGCAGTTGCAAGTCATCGCCAAGGCGAAAAAGCTTGAAGTGAGCTTCGTGAGCATCAGCGTGGACCCAGAAAACGACACGCCCAGCGTGCTGCGTTCATACGGAGCGAAATATGGCGCTGATTTTGCGACGTGGTCTTTCCTCACGGGCGACTACGCTCTCATCAAGCAGACGGCTGAGCAGGGCTTCAAGCTTGCTCTGGAAGGGAGAGCTGATGCCAAGCAGGCTGACTTCGGGATCACGCATGGTTCGCACCTCGTGCTGTTGGACGTCGAAGGTCAGATCCGCGGCTACTATCGCAGTAGCGAAGATGAAGCGATGAAACAGCTGATGGTCGACGCCGGGCGTTTGATTGCGGAAGCGGAGTGAGTTTGAGTTCGCGCGCCGACGTGCGCCCTGGGGGGCGGTCTTGCGGAGGTGTGTCGTCAGCCGTCTTCGGATAGCGACACGAAGCTTTGGAGCTGGGAGCGCCGCGCTTCTAAGCTCGCAACGTCCGGTGCCAGGGCCGTGATATGCCCCACTTTTCGGGCGTGGCGCGCTGATTTGCCGTAAACATGCAGGTGCGCGTCAGGCACACTCAATACGTCCGCTAGCGGGCACTCTCTGCCAATCAGGTTGAGCATCACGCTGTGTGCGCGGGGCGATGTGTCGCCGAGCGGGAGTCCGAGGATCGCGCGCAGGTGGTTCTCGAATTGGCTGGTGGCAGAGCCTTCGATGCTAAAATGTCCGGAGTTGTGTACACGCGGTGCGAATTCGTTGGCGTACAGGCTGCCGTCTTTTTCGAAGAGCTCGAGCGCTAAGACACCCACGTAGCCCAAATGCTGAAGGAGCGAGCTCGCGTAGCCTTCGGCTGCGGCCTGGAGCTGCCCAGAAGTATTCGGTGCCGGGCTCAGCGTGGTACGCAGGATGCCGTTCCGATGCTCGTTTTGCACCAGCGGATAGAATGCGCGTTCACCGGTTTTGCTCTGTACGGCCAAGATGCTGAGCTCGCGTGTGAAACGCATGAATTCTTCAGCGATCATGGGTACAGCGCCCAGCTCTTGGTGCGCTGCCTTGGCCTCGCTCCGCGAATGCACCACGCGTTGCCCTTTGCCATCGTAACCCGCACGGCGGGTTTTCAGGATCAATGGGGAGCCCAATTGTTCGAGTGCCGGGGCCAAATCATCCTCGGAATCAACGCGAACAGTGCCGACGGTTCGGATGCCCAGCTGCTCGAAGCACTGCTTCTCAACCCACCGATCCTGGGCCACCGCGAGTGCCGCCGGATCCGGCGCTACCTGCACATTTCGGCGCAAAAGCTCGGCTGCGGCGTGTGCCGGCACATTCTCAAACTCATAGGTGACGACGTGCGCCTGGCTCAGCGCTTCGATCGCCTGAGGAGAATCGTACTCAGCTTGGATATGTTGAGCCGCAATGGCGGCGGGCACGTTCGTTCCTGGATCCACGCAAATGAAACGGAGCCCGAGCGGGGCCCCCGCAAGAGCCAGCATGCGCCCCAGCTGACCACCGCCCAGTATGCCAACGAGCAAGCCTTCGCTCATGTCACTCAACACTTGGGTCTGGAGCTGAAAGCACGGCGGCCGTTTGGGCCGTGCGATAGTCGATCAGCTTGGCTTGAATCGCCGGGTACTTATTGCCAAGTGAAGCTGCGGCCAAGAGCGCCGCATTGATCGCCCCCGCGCGCCCAATTGCTAAAGTGCCCACGGGCACACCAGCTGGCATTTGCACGATCGATAGCAGGGAATCCATCCCATTCAGCGCCTTGCTCTGCACGGGCACGCCCAATACCGGCAGGTGAGTTTGCGCTGCGATCATGCCCGGCAAATGTGCCGCTCCGCCGGCGCCTGCAATGATGATCTCAAGTCCGCGAGGCGCGGCTCCCTTGCTATATTCCACAAGAAGATCGGGAGTGCGGTGCGCTGAGACCACTCGCTTCTCGTAGGGGATGGCCAGCGCGTCGAGCGTTTCGCAGGTGTGCGAGAGGGTTTCCCAATCGCTCTTGGAGCCCATCACCACACCGACGAGGGGGGAGCCATGGGGGCTTTTCTGTTGGGGCGTCAAAGTGCGCGCAATCTACTCGCGGAGCTTGCGTCGACTCAAGGCCCAGATCCTTGCTAGCTTCGCGCCCATGCCCCATTGGATTTCTCGTGCATTAGCTGGCTGTTTTTTGGCACTCCCCGTGGCCTGTGCGGGGGCCCAAGCGGCTCAGGTTAAGCAAAAGCGAAGCCTGCCGCACGCTCAGGCCGATCAAGGGACCAAGCCCGCTGTGTCGAAAGCCACTCCTAAAGCGCCACGGCAGCCTGCCGCCGCGAACGCAACGAAGTCGGACAAGAAGGCGGCTCTCGAAGCCACGGAGGCCTGCCCCGAAGGCATGAAGCTCGTCGAGGGAGAGTACTGCAGCGACGTCGAGCACGAATGCTTGAGCAGCTGGTACGACAAATCCAACAAGAAGACGATCTGCGAGAAATTTGCCGAAGGCAGCGCCAAGTGCGTGGGAACGCGCTCCAAGAAGCGTTACTGCATTGATGCCTATGCGTACCCCAATCGCGCCGGCGAAAGGCCCGAGGTGATGAATCGATTTCACCAAGCGGAGGTCAAGTGTGCCTCTCTTGGTAAGCGCATGTGCACCGAGAGCGAGTGGACGTTGGCTTGTGAGGGCCCAGAGATGAAGCCATTTCCGTATGGCTACGCTCGCGACACCAACAAATGCCACGGCGATGTGCCCTGGGATGCTCCGAAGATGCCGAAGGTCGCCCAACGGGATGAGGCCGAGCTATCACGCTTGTGGAAGGGTGTGCGGAGTGGCAGCCAGCCTGAGTGTGTGAGCGATTACGGCGTCTTTGATTTGCCGGGCAACAACGACGAAGTCGTGGCCAACGAAACTTTCGCCGCTGATTTTCGCGGCAAGTTCGATAGCGTGCACACGGGTGGCCCTTGGTATAAAGGCGTGCGCAATCAGTGCCGCCCCAAGATTTATACGCACAATGAGGACTTTTATTACTATTTCTTGGGATTCCGCTGTTGCTCCGAACCGAAGGGCACCGCCACCGATCCACGCACTCCCAAACAAATCAAAGCAGGCTGGGATTTCAAGCGCGTCGAGAAGAGTGCCGGCTTCACCCGCGAAGACTATCAAGCGCTCCTGAAGCTCAAGCAAGAACACCCCGATTGTGGCTGCAAGCCCAAGGACAAAAAGTGCCGCACACTGTGTGGCACGCTGCTCGGTCCGGCCACGAAGGATTACAAATAGAAGCTAAAGAAAGCCCGCGCCAACGCTCCCGCGGCGAGCCCCGCGAGCACATCATCCGCCATGATGCCAACCCCCGCAGGTTTCAGCGATTGAACTTTGTCGATCAAGCTCGGCTTGGTGATATCAAAGACACGAAACAGCACGAAGGCGGCCGCTTGGCTCGCTAGGCTGAGCGAGGACACCATGCCCATCGCAATCAGTGTCCCCGCGACCTCATCGATCACCACTCTCTGCGGATCTTCTTCGCCCGTAGCATCGGCGTAGCGCTGTGCGGCCCATACCCCGAGGCCAGAGATTGCCACAATCGCTCCCACGTGCGCCGGCCAGGGCAATAGCGTGAGTGCGAAATGTAAGGGGATTGTGCCCAGGGATCCGACAGTGCCGGGAGCGATGGGCGAGAGCCCGCAGCCGAACCACGTTGCGATCACGCGGGATAGGACGTTGCCCGGCACTGAAGCCAACCTCAGAGATCGTCGGGAATGATCTTGCAGCTGATGGCGTCGCCGACGGGAACTTTGCTTGGCTCCTGACCCCAAGCCCCCGTCTTGAACCAGCGCAAATTCGGGCGATCCAACTCGCCGATGAACTTCACTTCGCATTGAGCCACGAAGCGCCCGAGCTTCTCTTTTGGAATATTTGCGGGTGGCTCACTGTGCAGGCGCATCGCCACATCGGGATACGTCCACAGGCTGGAGACAGCGAGCAAAAGATTATCCGGCCAGGTTCGGTACGGCTGAATGATGTTTAACTTGTTGTTGTCGAGGGGCTCGCCAGGCCGGCGTGGCCAGGCTTCCGTGGTCGATTTGTAGGAGCAATGCTTGCCGGCAATCTCTGTGGGGTAGGCGCAGTCGAGCATCTCGTAGTCAGCCGTCACGATCGTGATCTTGATGGTGTGGGTGGTTCCCACCTTCCAGTTGGCGGCGTTCAAGGCAGGCGGACCCTGCTTGTCGATGCTGCGGCGCAGCGGCTCGCAGAAGGGCACAAACGACATCCCGAGCAGCAACCCCAGCGCAATCCAGAATCTGCCACCGATCACTTCGGGCAGTTCGTACAGCGGGCGTTTAGCCGGGCGAGCAGGCTGAGAGGTGGGAGCGCTGGTCGGATCGAGGGGGGAAGCCGGCATACGGAGGGCGGTGGGATACCTCAAACCCAAGGCTGGGCCCAACCCCTCGCCAGGGTTTGTTGGGAAAAGCTCGAAAAATCCGAGAATTTTTAGCATTTGAGCGCTGGGCACCCGCATTTTGCCCGGCTTGGGTCAGCCATGCCAGGCTCGCTGTCTCGTGACCCCGACAGAAATCTACGCGCGCACCAAGAAGCCGAAAGACCTGCCGTGGAACACCTACGTGTGCCGGCCACTCGCGGCGCTGATCGTTTTCAGCATTGCCAAGACCAAGATAACGCCCAATCAGGTCACGTTGGCGTCGGCATTCATCGCGCTGATGGCGGCACTGCTCCTCGTCTTCGTGCCGGGGCACATGGGGCTCGTGGTGGCGATTTTAGTGTATGAGCTTTCCTACATCTTGGACTGCGTGGATGGGATGCTGGCACGCTTGCGCAACGTGCAGTCGATTCAGGGGCATTTGCTCGATTTTCTGATGGATGAGCTGAAAGCTTTCTTGATCCTCGCAGCGGTGTCGGTGCGGATGTTTTTGGATCGCGGGGATGCGCGCGTGTTGTTGGTCGGGTTGCTCGGCCTTTTGTGTTTGGCTTCAGGCATCGGCATGACGTCGTTTTTGCGGCGCCCTGAGATCGCGCCTGCCGCGGGAGTGATCCAAACGCCGACGGGGCTTCGCCGGTTGCTGGGCTTCATCGAAACAGTGGGGCACTGGTTGATTCATTATCCTTCGTACATTTGGCTGGCGGCGCTCCTTGGCAAAATGGAGCTGTATCTCGTGCCTTATGTGATCGTGAATGCGGGCTACGCGACGCGCGCATTTCTCGGGATCACGCTGCGTTTTGGGCGTTCAGCTACGGTTCCGAGGGTGATTTCAGAAACGCTTCCAAGATCGTCTGATGATGGAGCAGGCTGACCTGCCCGTGGCTGATTTTGGGGGTCTCGCGGCGGGCTGTTTCCAAGAGCGCCTGGAGCGTCGTTGAGTCGAGGTAGCTGAGCTCGTCGGGGAGGCGACGTGGCACCGTATTCAAGGCCTCGCGGTTTGGACTGGCGAGTACGAAATTCCAAAGCCCCAAGGTGGGCACGGGCGCGGAGTACACCAGCGTGTTGAGGCCCGCCGCGTTCGTGGTCGCAACTAGATCGGAGAGCACCCGAGGTGGCGACTTAGCCGCTGTGGCTTGCAGCGCGATGATGCCACTGGGCGTCAAGTGTTCACGGAGCAACTGAAAGCAGAAGCGCGTGTAATACTTGCCGACGATGGGGTCGCGGGGGTCAGCCAGATCCACGATGATGGCATCGAACTTTTGTTGGTTGGTTTGCAACCATACGAGAGCTTCCTCACCCACGACTCGAATTCGCGGGTCCAACAGAGCCTGCTCGCTGCGCCGCTGAAGCCAGCGCACGTTGCTTGAAAGTTGCAATAAATCCGGGCTTTCGGGCAGCAGCCAGAGCTCGCTCAGCTCAGGGTAGCGCAAGATTTCCCGGGGCCCGAAGCCATCGCCTGAGCCGAGCAACAGGATGCGGGAGCGCTTGGCTAGAAGCGCGAGCGCGGGATGCACCAGGCTCTCAAAATACCGTCGTTCATCAACGGCAGAAACCCGCAGCAGCCCATTGGTGAAGACCTGGAATTGCTTTTCCCCCGCCGTGACCGCCACGCTCCCCCGCGGCCCCTCGCGGTACAGCAAGACAGTGTTCTGGTAAGCCAAAAGTGCGCGCGCCGGAACCCAAGCTTCGAGCCACCACAGGCTACTCAGGAACACCACGAGCAGTAGCAACGTGCACGTGGGCACTGCCCGGGCGAATGGGATCGCTCCGAGTTCCAAGCGCTTAAGCGTTCCGAGCGCACCGAGGCTGGCGGCTCCGAGCAGCGCCCCCAAGATCGCTCCGGCACGCAACGGACCCAAGGTCTGCAACACCAGAAACAAAAGAATTCCGGCTCCGACCACCAAGAGCAGGCGCACCGGCCCCAATGCCCGTTCGACTAAGCCTCCCGCCAGTGCGAGTTTCAGAAAGCGAACGCCGAGCACCAGCCCCCCGCCAAACAGCGCCCCGCCGACCGCGGCGTAGGCGAAATAGAGCAAAAAGAACGCTGAATTGCCCAGCCAAACGAACCAAAAGATTCCGGAAAGCCCACAGAAAACCGCCGCGAACACGAGCCAGATGGGCAACAGCAGGTACCCGACATCACGCTTCCACGCGAAGAAGCTGGCGGCGGCAAACGCGGTTAGCGCGACGGTGCTAAACCAGGTGGAGTCAGCAGCGGGGCCCGGCTCAAGGTGCAGGGCAGGCACGCGAATCAACGTTTCAAACAGTGAAATCCCGAGCAGGCTCGCGGCCGGTAGCGTGAAGCGCGTGAGCGCGACGGAGGTCTCGTGATCGGCCCGAACTGGAGAAGCTGGGCTACTTTCCACCAAAGAAGGTCCCAGAGCCACGTGAGAAACCGGTAACAGGCGCCCCGTAGCGACCCTCAGTGTCATCCGAGAATGCCGAGACCACGACAATCAAGACCACCACGATCACGATCAACGCAATCACGGCTCCCGCGAGCTCGGTGCCGCCACTCTTCGCAGCATTCGGTGTGTCGGCGCCAGCGGATCTGAGCGGCAGCCCAAAGGCTTGCGCAATCAAGCCCCAGGCCATGGGTTTGGCTGACGAATAGCGCACCTCCCCGGGCGATTCCTCACGCGAGAGTGTGAAGCGCCCCACCACATAGTCCGACGATCGCGTTTCTTCGCCCACCGAACATTGCCAATACACCTCGCCCAAGACGTACTCCACGCGCACGCGATTGTTGTATTTTTGCCGATAATTGCGGCCTTCCCAGTTGAGCTCACGCGGGCCACCAGAATGATCGATGTCCGCAGAATTCACCGGTGAGATCCAGGCCCAACCCGTCTCCGGATCTTTGACAAGCCAGCGAAAACCCACGCCCGGAGCAAACAACAAGTATTCCTCCCAGCTGTAAGGCTCCCCTTCGAATTCAGTCCCGCGCCGCAGATAAGCTGCGCAGACGTACGAGATGCCTTCGAAGCTGCCTTGCGAGCCCACCGGAATGTCAAGCTTTTGTGCCGCTGCTTCTTGAGTCGCAACCACCTTTTGGGTGGTGATGTCGGACAGGGCGCCGCAATACGGACAGCCAAGCCGCTGCGCACGCTCACCGCTCAGCTTGGGAACATCACCGCCACAATTAGGGCAACGAATGCTCGTGGTTTTGATCTTCTGGACGGTGCGCGGACCTGCAGCGGTAACCTGGAGTTCGGTCTCGGCCAGCGTGATACCAACGAAGGCCTCGGGTGCACCTTGTTCGGGGCCGTAGTCGAGGGTCGCGAATCGGTTCTGGGGGCCGGAGAGATCGGCATAGAAGCGAACGCTGCCTGGCAGCGTTTTTTCAGGGAGTTCGCCCTCGGCCGAAACAATGGTGGCGCTTTTCAGCTCATTCACGCGGAAGCGGCCTAAAGCGCCGAGATCAACGTCTTGATCGAGGGCGAGCTGCGCGAAGGCCGGCCCACGCACGTCGGGCGCCGAATAGGTGAGCTGCCACTGGCCCTCCGCGTAAGCGAGCCAACCCCACTCGGCACCGTGATTCAACGAGAGGTAGTATTCATCCCAAGGCCCGAGCCCGTGATCGAGTTGAACCCGCCCCATGACCTTGAACGGGCGCCGTGAGAGCGTACCTTCGTCGCCCACGGCTACTAACGATGGCGTATTCGCAAGCGCAGCTACCTTGCCCAGGTGCTCGAGCCCGCGATCGGTGCGGACGACCGTGAAGTTGCAAAATTCGCACACCTTCGCTAACGAGGCACCGAGTGCGAATTCGATGGGTGCCCCGCAATTCGGGCAGCTGCCTTGTGCAATCGCCATTCAGCTCAGCCTAGCTGCGATCGAACGCGTCGCTCGCCAGCGATTTCAGATCTTCATGTTGGGAACTCTTCGGTTTCCGTGCCGGTGGGCGCGGTGCGAGCCATCGTCCGAGCCAGCTGCGCGGCGGTTCAAGCTGGAAATTCCCGAGTGCCACGAGTTCTGGACTGTGCTTAAGGTTCGCGACCAGCTCGGGATTTGAGCGGGCCAACAGCCAGGCTTCGTCGAAAGCCTCCCTCTGGGTCACGGGCAAGAGGCGCAGCACGACTTTGGCGGGCGTTGCCGAAATGGCGCCAAACAGCGCCGTGGCGAGTGCTAATTCCGAAGGCCCGAGGCTCGTGATCTGCGAGATGCGCGGCCCACCACAACCTTTGGCGTAGATATAAGAGCCGAGAAGCAGAAGGGGCCCCATACCGAGCTGGACGGCCACGAGCTCGCTCGTGATGTCGAGCGGCTCTTCAATCGGCGTTCCAGGCTCGTGGGTTTCCAGCAGAAAAATTAGGCCGAGCGCACGTGCTAACTCCGCCGTCAATGCAACGGGATGGAGCAATTCAGGCAGCGCGACATTGAGCTGCCAGCTCTCGCCTTGATCCACAACGCGTTGAAAGCTGGCACCCACCGCAGCTGGACCACAGCCCCCCGAACCACATTGGCCCGCGGCGTCTTCGCTTTCGAGATCAGGCGCGAGCAGGGCGAGTTGGATCGGCATGTCCTGCATCCCCGCATGTTGCTGCAAGCGCGAGAGCAAGCGTTGAACGCTCTCGGCATCGGCCACGTAGGTATCTGGAAAGAACTCAGCGTTCGGAAGAATCATCGCACGCTGGCCGAACTCCCGGCTCAAGCGCGAGCGCACGTGCGCGAGGCGTTCGATGAGTTCTCTCTCGGCGGGATCTCCTGGTGACGGCATCCAAGAAGCATAGCCGATGCAGCCTAATCTTGCCCCCTCCGGGCGCGCTCCATCTCCGCAAGCCGGCCAATTACGCCTTCCGCGACAATATCCATCACCCGTCGCACAAGCTTATCGCGGGATTGGGGGTCGCCACCGAACGAGATTTCACTTCTGGCGCGCTTGCCTTTGGGAAGCGATCCCGTCGCGCGACAGCTCACGCGCAGCAGCTTGCCTTGGCGTTCGACCCCAAGCAGCTCCACCGTGAATCTGTATTCAATCTTGTGTCCGCGCCCCACGCCCCAGTCCATACGGCGAGCATGGCGCGCGAGCGAGCTCCGCAGGTGGCGCTCAAGCAGGGGAGCATCGGGCAGATCTTGAGGAAACGACAGTTGCGTTAGGAGCACGCGCGGGCGCCCTTCCAGCTGGGCCGATTCTTCCAGCACGGGGGCTGCAGCTTTGGCCGCGAAGGATCCGAGGCACATCGAGGCCGCGATCGTCAGCGCGAACAGACTGGGCTTCATGGAATGCAGCTAGTGGCGAAGTGTTACCTGGGCCAACAAACCTGCAGAAGACTTCGATCTAGCGGGGGGCCTTCGGGTGGATCGGTGAGTTGATGTCTGCCTTGCAGCCGGGAAGCGCGGCCGTGGCCCCTTTTTATTCCTTGGAAGGTAGTAAGCATGCTTACTATCTTGTGTTCAACTGATAGAGGTCACAGGCAAGTTTGGGAGCCGATTCTTAACCTCACCTGTGCGCGTGCGCGCCGAATCTACGACTGCTCACCCCAAAAGAACGCGCAAGATCTATGCCGCCGGATCAGGGAGAAGGCGAGGCGGTTTGTCTGGTGGAGTCTAGCGCATGTTGGTGCCGCCACTCCCGTAAGGTAGCTCTGGCTAGCAAGGCCACGTGTTGCGCGATATTCGGAGAGCCATGCCCGGTTCTGAATCAAGGATTTATTTGGATGCCCCCGCTGAACGCTGGCTCGACGCCTTGCCGCTGGGAAATGGTCGCATGGGGGCGATGGTGTTCGGCGGCACGGCGTCGGAACGCATTGCGCTCAATCACGAAAATCTGTGGCGCGGCAAGTTGAAATATCCTGAAATCCCCGAAGCGCACGTGCACTTGCCAGCGATCCGTGCAGCATTTCTCGCCGGAGACATCGCTTTGGGCAGTGAGCTCGCCAATCGCACTTTGGGAGGGCCGGCATACTCTGAGAATGACCTCACGCACGTTCAGCCGTATCAGCCCTTCGGGGATCTCGGGCTCAGCTTGGAGATGGAGGGCCCCATCACAGACTATCGGCGCGAGTTGGACCTCGATTCTGCGGTAGCTAGCGTCGTGTTCGGTTGCGGCACGCAACGGATTGAACGTCGCGTGTACGTGAGTGGCCCCGATCAGGTTTTGGTGGTTGAGTTGGTGTGTCAGGAACCGGTAGCGGGAAGTTTTGAGATCTCCCGCATTTTGGATCCCGATGTTTCGCTCACGGCTTGGACCGAAGGCGCTAGGTTTGGGTTCAACGCCGAGCTTGCGGAGGGGATACGATTTTCAGCTCGTGCTGAGCTGACGCTCGATCAAGGAGAATTTGCGGCTTCTGCGCCCGGAAGTGTACGTTTCTTTGGAGCCAAGCGCGTGCTTCTGCGCCTCGCGCTCGCGACTGACTATAACGGGGAAGCTCCGGAGCATACCTGTGCTGAGCGATTGTCGAAGGCTCGCGCTGAGTCTGAAACGCTACTAAAAGAGCACTTGATTGAGCATCGCGCGCTCTATCGTCGCGTCGCATTCGAGCTTGCCGGAAACGCACCCGAGATGCCCACGGATCAGCGCCTGGAGCGCTTGCGGGCTGGAGGCGAGGATCCCCAGCTTTTCGCACTTTATTTCAACTATGGCCGCTATCTCCTGATCGCTTCTTCGCGCAACTGTGATCAGCCAGCGAATCTGCAAGGCATTTGGAATGAACATTTGCGACCCACTTGGGACTCTGATTTCCACGCCGACATCAATCTACAGATGAATTATTGGCCAGCCGACGTGTGTGCGCTGCCGGAATGCGGAGATGTCTTGTTTCGCTTTCTTGAACGGCATCGGGAACGCTCGCGCACCGCAGCCCAACGCTATTTCAATTGCCGTGGGCTCTTTTTTCAAACCGGTGACATCTGGAAAATGAATTGGATGTCCGCAAAGGGCTGGGATGTCTGGACGGGCGGTGCCGCATGGTTCGCGCAGCACTTCTTTTGGCGCTGGCAGGCTACAGAAGATGTGGTGTTTTTGCGCGAACATGCCTATCCGTTCATTAAAGAGGTGGCAGAGTTTTATGAAGATTTTCTGGTTGAGGCTGACACCGGCCATTGGGTAACGATTCCGTCTCAATCGCCGGAGAATAAGTTCATCGGTGGCGCTAAGCCGGTGAGTCTGTGCGTGGGGGCCACGCTGGATTATTTGTTGGTGCGCGAAGTGTTGGGCAATGCACTCGAAGCCAGCCGGATCTTGGGAGTGGATGCGGAACAGAGAGCAAAATGGGAAGAAATCCTCGTCCGCATTCCCGATTTTCAGATCGGACGCCATGGGCAACTGCAGGAGTGGCAGGAAGATTACGAGGAGCAAGAGCCGGGGCATCGGCACCTTTCGCATTTGTTCGGTGTACATCCAGGTAATTTGATGACTCCCAATCGGCGCCCCGCGTTCTTTCAAGCGGCACGCGTCTCCCTTGATCGTCGCATGGCAGCAGGGGGCGGGCAGACCGGGTGGAGCCGTGCAGCCGTGTGCTGCTTCTGGGCGCGTTTCGGCGAAGCAGAAAAGGCCTACGACCACCTGGCGCACCTGCTCACCGACTACAACACGAAGAGCCTCCTTGATACGCATCCCATGCCCACAGGTGATGTCTTCCAAATCGATGGCAACTTCGGTGGCACCGCCGCCATGGCAGAGCTGCTCCTGCAATATCACGACGACTGCGTGGCCCTGCTCCCGTGTCTTCCCAAGGCTTGGCCTGCGGGGAGTATTCGGGGTTTGAGAGCTTGGGGTGGTTTTGAAGTGGACATCGAGTGGAAAGATGGTCGCTTGCTGCACGCGAGGATTCACGCCCATGTGCGCGAGAGCCTGAGCCTTCGGCTCCCTGAAGGAGATTGGAAGGTGATCTGCGGTGATAAAGAAACGCGCGTGTCTGGAGCTACAGTTACAGAGTTTTCAGTGCCACTTCGCGAGCACTTGGAGATCCGGCCAGTGAGCATTTGAGGGCTCCTGCAGGGTTTTTGACCGCTCTTTAGGCACGTCTAGCCATCACCGAAGCGCCCCCGTAACGTCGGCATTGCTGCATGCGCACCCAAAACCCAGAAACCCCGCCGGACACCGACGTCGATATCGTGGTGATCGGTGCGGGTGTGAACGGAGCGGGGGTGGCACGCGATGCGGCGCTGCGTGGTTTGCGCGTGGCACTCTTTGAGCGGAACGATATTGGTTTTGGGGCCAGCGGCAATTCGAGTGGGATGATTCACGGGGGCCCTCGCTACCTGAGCCACAACCCGGACGTGACCCGTAGCTCGTGCCTGGATTCCGGCCATATCCAAAGGATCGCGCCGCACCTACTATTTCGAATCCCTTTCTTGGTGCCGATGTACGGAAAGCGCGGGCTGCTCTCTAAGCTAACGCTCACAGCCTACGATGCTTTCTTTGATTTATACGATGATTACCAACCCCTGAAACACGGAAAACCCCACGCTCGCCTCACGGCGGCTGAGTTGGCGACACTCGAGCCAGGCCTCGCTGAAACCCAGGGTGGCGTGACCTTTGACGAATGGGGTATCGATGGCGTGCGTCTGTGCTCCGCCAACGTGACAGATGCCGTGGAGCGAGGCGCGCAATTCTTCAATCACACGACGGTGACGGAAATCTTGCGCGGGCACCAAGGCCGCGCCACGGGAGTCCGCTATCGGAACGCGCTCACGGCGGAAACAGGCCGAATTTCAGCAAGAATTGTCGTCAACGCGACCGGCGCCTGGGCTCCCGTCACGGCGACGTTGGGGAAGCTCCAGGCCTCAAGTGCCCCGATCCGACCGGGCAAGGGCATTCACGTCTTCTTAGATCGGCGGCTCACCAACTACGCGATCGTTTGCAATGCGATCGATGGGCGTCAAGTGTTCCTGATGCCCTGGCAAAACATGAGCGTGCTCGGCACCACGGATGACGATTTTTACGGTGATCCGGACGATGTTTTGGCGACGCACGATGAGGTGCGTTACCTGTTTCAAGCCATTGAACGAGTGTTCCCGAGCATTGCGGAAGCGAGAGCGATCGGCACGTGGGGTGGGGTGCGGCCAACGCTTCACGCTTGGGGGCCCACGGAAGATGAGCTTTCACGCGAGCACGAGATCGTCGATCACACCGCCGCGGGCGCAGCGGGCCTGTACTCGATGATCGGCGGAAAGCTCGCCAGCTATCGCCTGTTCGCGGCCGAGATGGTGGACGAGATTTGCCGCGTTTTCGGCAAATCTGCGGCCTGTACCAGCCATACCACAGCCTTGCCGGGAGGTAGCGAGTCGGTCGATCCCATGGCGCTCGTGATTGAAGGCGGCATGGAGGCGGTCACGGCAACACGCCTGGAATATCGGCACGGTGATCGCAGTCGCCGTGTCCTCGAGCGCATGCAGCGGAATCCAAGAGAATCTGCAGTGGTCTGTCCGTGTGAGCCCGTTACCGAAGCGGAGATCCGCTATGTGGTGGAGCACGAATGGGCCGTTAATGTTGAAGATGTGTCGCGGCGCACACGCCTCGGCCTCGGTGCGTGTGGCGGGATGCGCTGTGCACTCGCCTGTGGGCGCATTGTGGCGCAAGCGACCCAACAAGCGCCGAGTGTCGGAACCCAAATGGGCCTCACATTCTTGAGAGCAGCGGCGCGGCGAAGATTGCCCACGCTCGGGCCCCAGCAAGCTCGGCAAGAGGCGTTCGCTTTGGCTTGCTTGGCGAGTGAATTGGGGCACAAATGACGCTGTCGCATGCCATTGTGGTCGGTGGCGGGGTGGCCGGCGTAGCGGCAGCTTGGGCTCTCATGAAACGCGGCGTTCAGGTAACGGTACTCGAGGACCGTGCTGGCTCAAGTGAATTTGCCTCTGGAATGGTGTACGGGGCTCCCGAGGCGCTTGTTCCTGCGGTTCACGGTTTCGTTCAAGAGTTGGCTCTGTGGCGGGCCTGGCAAGGGGAATGGAACGTGACGTCCCAGGGCCAGATCACGCGCAGCCTCGCCGCGGATCGGGCGCTATTGGATCTCTCTGCGCTCGCAGGCAAGATCATCGGTGTTGCCGATCTCGGACGAGACGATTGGGACGGAGAATTGATAGCGGGCGTACTGAATGAGCAGGCTTGGGCCATGCAGACCCACACGCGATTTGTGGCGGTGGCTGTCAGCGGATTGAGATCGAGCGCCGAACGTCGCATTCCAGCGGCGGATTTTGCAGCGTTGCACGATGAGCCTGAGCGTGCAGAGTGGCTCGCAGCGCGACTCGCAGAGCAGAAGAAGCGAGATGCCTGGCTCTTAGGGCCGTGGTTAGGGCTCGTAGAAGATGTGGCGGTGCGATTAGGTGCGCGGCTTCAAGTTCCGGTGGGAGAGTCAGCGTCGCGTCCTGGCGGCGCTGCCGGCGTGCGGTGGTCACAAGCACGCAGCCGATTGTTTACTCAGCTGGGCATCGTTCCGGACGTGGGCCGGTTGAGTGAGGTGAATGTAGTGGAAGGCGGGGTTGAGCTCAGCGTCACGTGCCGCGACGGGCAAAACGCTGTAATGCGTGCTGATGCAGTCATTTTAGCTACTGGGGGCGTGGCCGCAGGCGGCATTGTCCTCACAGGTTCTCTGGCGGCCCCGAACACACTGGGCCTGGAGCTCGGTTACCGTGCGCCGCTCTTCCTGGAGCTTGATGGCGAATTGCTGGCAGCTCCAGATTCACGCTTCCCAGCTTCCTTCCAGTCAGAGCTTGGCGGGCTCGAACGGGTGGGCGTCAATCCCGCGCAGTTTTCCGGAGACTTGCAGGGAAGATTGGCGGTTGCGGGCGATTTGATGGTTGGCACCGGGTGCACCATTGGGGCAGCAGTGGGTTCAGGAGTGCTGGCGGCTGAATCGCTCCTTAGCGCCTTTTAAGGCGCTCGAGTCGCGTCCTCGCACCCTTATGGTCCTCCAGTGAGCGGGGGGGGACGCCGCCCTATGGCGCGCCAGGTGGGTCCTTTCGTTCCTTGGAAGGTAGTAAGCATGCTTACTACCTAGTGTTCGACTTTGAGATAGAGGTCGCGGACAAGTTTCGGAGCCCATGCCCAACCTCTGCGCGTACGCGGCGAGGGCAACCAGGGGCGTGGCGCCTCGACCCGGCGCACCGTGAGGCCAAGTTGGGGCAGCCAAGTACCCGCTGAACAAGTGTGGGCGCCCCGTGTTACCTTGGCGCGGTGACGAAGCTCTCCAATTCGAGTCGACCACTACTTAAGCTGCTGACCGAGATCCGCGCGTGTCAGGCGTGTGTGCCTCATCTGCCACTTGGGCCTCGACCGATCCTGCGAGCGAACGGCAAAGCGCGTATTTTGCTTGTCGGGCAAGCGCCCGGCACCAAGGTTCACCAAACGGGGATCCCCTGGAATGATCCAAGCGGAGAACGCTTGCGCTCTTGGCTGCAGCTCGATCGCGACGCGTTCTACGACGAGGACCAGATCGCCATTGTTCCGATGGGATTTTGTTATCCAGGCAAAGGCACGTCCGGTGATCTGCCTCCACGCCCGGAGTGCTCAAAGCTCTGGCACCATCGGCTCTTGCCACTCTTGCCGGAGCTCCGGCTGACGCTCGTGATTGGCAGCTATGCGCAAGACTACTTCCTAGGCAAACGGAAGAAGCCGACACTCACTGAAACGGTGCGTGCTCACGCGGAATACGCACCGGCATTTTTCGTGCTCCCACATCCATCGCCTCGAAATCAGCTTTGGCTCAAGAAAAATCCCTGGTTTGAGGCTGAAGCCGTGCCTCAACTTCGCTTGCAAGTTAAAAGGGCGCTCGATCCCAAAGCAAACGTTAGGGCGTGGCCAGAGGTGTTTTCTGAAAGTTTCCTTCCAGGCCGTTGACTCCCACTATTTTTCGCGGCACTGGCAACTGACGGCTGCGTTGGCCGAAGGGGCCTCGGCATGACCATGGCAAATTTTTCAAAAACCTTTAGAGCAGCTGGATTAGTCGCATTGCTGGGCACGACGCTGCTCTTCGGCGTGGCCTGCGACTCAGGATTTTCTAATTGCGCTACGACGAAAACGTGTCCCTCAACCCGCGTTAACACCGGGGGCGCAGCGGGCCTGACAGGGGTGAGCGATGGCGGGGTAGGCGCGGCACCATTCGCTGAATGGGGGGACCGGTGGGCGTAGTTCCGGCGGCGTGCTTAATATGGGAGGTGCAGCTGGCACGGCGGATGTGGGGAGCGGAGCACTGGGCGAAAAATGCTCACTGAATGGCTCGTTCGCCTGCAAAAGTCACAACGAACGTCCGCAGTTTGCCTGTTCTGGCGGAGTTTGGATCAGTAACGGTTCCTGCGCTGCCGGCCAAAGCTGCGATACCCGGTCAGGCTCGAATCAAGGTCTGTGTGCACCGATAGCTGGCGAGTGCATGGCGCGCAAAGCCGGTGAACCTTTCTGCCAGGGCAACGCTAAATCTGCGTGCAACCCCGATCTCAGCAGCGTCGACACGATTGAAACCTGTAAGGACGCCTGCGTGCTCGGCACCTGCACTGAGTGCGAACCAGGCAAAAAGCGCTGCACCAGCCAAATGGAGCAAACCTGCGACTCCAACGGCAAATGGGGCCCCGGGCAGGTTTGTCCCAGTACGGCACCTGTCTGTGGCGCCGATGGATGCACAAATCCGCCGAGCTGCACGGGAGCGCATGTCGTCAATTGTGGCGCTCTGGGGAACTGCTGTGCGAGTACCTTGGTACCGGGCGGGACCTTCATGCGGTCGACACCATTGACACCAACGGTCTCAGCAACTGTGAGCCCTTTTCGACTGGACAACTACGAGGTAACGGTGGGCAGGTTCCGAAAATTTGCTGCTATGTACCGGCCGACTATGATCCAAGCCGGTGAGGGCAAGAACCCCAATAACCCAGCTGATCAGGGTTGGGACGCGGCGTGGAATACTGATCCCAACATGCCCGCAAACCTGGTTTCCGCCTTGCGATGCTCGGCGGACACAATCTACGGGACGTGGACCGCCCTGCCTGGAAATAGCGAGAACAAGCCCATCAATTGCGTGTCTTGGTACCTTGCGGAGGCGTTCTGCATCTGGGATGGCGGCAGGCTACCGACCGAGGCGGAATCACAGTTCGCCGCGGCTGCACCCGATCAGGGCGCGACGCGACTTTATCCTTGGGGTCCGGAGTCCCCCACTGACGGATCCAGAGCCGCCTACTACTGCAACTACAACAATGCGGGAACCGCCCATGTTTGCATTGGAATTCAGAATATCGCGGCGGTCGGCTCTTTCCCTGCGGGCGATGGGAAGTGGGGGCACTCCGACCTGGCAGGTAATCTGGAGGAGTGGGTGCAGGATTGGTACGGACCGAACCCTGACCAGTGCAACAACTGCGCAAACTTCGTGCCCTCCACATGGCACTCGGATCGCGGCGGTAACTTCCGGGGGCTGTCCAGCTTCCTGCAGTCAACTGCTCGTGATGCCGGCGGGACCAGTGCCTACACAGGAATCCGCTGCGCAAGGAACCCGTAGCTGCGTACTGCACTGTTGTGGGCGCAAAACCCGCCAAGTAAAGCGCTACCCTACTTGCTCTCGATCGGTGCAACAACTGCGAACATTGAGGATGTCATCGAATCGTATTCTGCCTTGATCCACGCCGCTGAACGGCTCACTTTTTGGAGGCGATACTCGTCCATGGTCTGATCGGCAAAGTTGTTACCCGTGAGCGAACAGTTTGCACCGAACACAATCGTATCGGACAGAGCTCCCGGGGCAAACATCGTTGCTGCATAGGTGAAGTCCGTCTTGCTCTCCGCAAAGTCACCATTTTCGTAAATGCTAGTGGTGTGCCCGGCAGCGTCCATGATAGCGACAACATGCGTCCAGACATCGTTTTGGACGGCTGCGGTGTTGGCTCGATACTCCTGATCGAACGGGTTTCCGCTAGGGGGAAAAATCGGTGCGAGGATCATATAGAGCCCGGCGTCTTCCTTTGAGATCTCGAAAGCCGCGTGCCCGTTATGATAGGTACCTCCAAGAGATGAAATATCCCCCGCTATTGAGATAAACGGGGGCCGCTCCAAGTTCGGGTTGGGTGGCGGAACATCGGGTTTGACCCAGCCAGAAAAACTTACAACGGTCAGTCCTGCCAAGATCGTAGAGCCTTCGGTGGCGAAAAACTTCTCCTGCGCCGAAGAATGGACCTGAAACCCGTTGCCCATCTTCCCAGGAACAAACGTGCCCCGTGTTGCCGGATTGCCTTTCTTATCCGTGGCAATCGCATCGTACCCATTCGCTCCAGAGTCCCGATTGTCCGCTAAATGCCACACCCCCAAATAAGAGTCGGCACTCCAAACGCCCTTTGCGGCACTCGCCGGTAACGCAGCGGCAGCGGCATTTCCGTAATACATTCGCAGCTCAACGCTGATTCCCGTCGGGGGCAGCGTCGGCACACGCACCCAAATCACGGCCTCTGTAGCACTCCAGGATTCGATCTCAGAATCGAGTAACATTCCTTGATTGTCCGTGATGCGCACATCTTCGCCTTGGCTCATGGCGCTCGCGAAATCAAACGTCGAATCGAGCTTGATGGGGACGGGGAAATTCGTGAGTGCTTCGGCTTGCGTCCCGTTGACGGTGATAATGCGGCGTTTGGTCCACGCCGCGTCCCACCAACCTGGGTTGGCGATCATGCTGGTGCCGCTGCCACCACTCGCGACCTCGCCTTTTCCGCCCATTCCCGATCCTAAGCTTGCTCCACCCACCGACGCATTCGCAGCGCTGCCTCCGATCCCCACTGCGGCAGTCCCACCAGAAGAATGCGCTCGACTGCTAGAAACCGGTGACGAACAACCGGACACAACCCCGAGCACACATAAAATCCCGGACAATGCAGCTCCGATCCTGAGGCCTTCCCGTAAGAGACTGGGAGCGGTGAGGGAGCGGTCGATGGTGAGCTGGGTTAATCGAAGCATTGTACTCCTGTAAGTGTCCTATAAGCCCGCTGCCCGCCCACTTTCGGGCTGGCCAGCGCGGAAGGATGCCGTTTCTTTCTGTCGGCTTCAAGCCAATGCCGACCGTCTCGGCGAAGAGTCACGGGCGCCTTGATGCAACTTGAAGCGAGGCTTCAGACATTCGCTCCGACGAGAAGTGCGCACACTGGACTGGAACTGCGCCAACTGCGTGTGTTATCGGCTCTTTTGCTATGCCCAAGAAGACTGCCAACGCCAAAGCCCCCGCGGCCTCGAAATCACGCCCCATCATGGATACGCACATCCACCTCTATCAGGTGACGCGTCCGGGTGGTGCCCCATGGCCCGGGAAGAAGCAAAAGCTCTTGTACCGCGACGTGCTCGCGGCGGACTACAAGGCGCTCGCGAAACCGTATGGAATCATCGGTTGCGGCATCGTGGAAGCGAGCCCTTTCCATGACGATAACCGGAAAGTGCTAGAGTGGATCAATCCAGATCCGTTCTTTCCCTTCCTCGTCGCACAGCTGGAGATTGGATCGCCTGAATTCTCCAAAAACCTAGCTGAACTCGTGAAGCAGAAGAAGGTGGTGGGAGTGCGCTGCTTCTTGTGGAGCCCAACGCTCACGTTGGATGAAACACAGCTCGCGCAGGTGCGCGAGATCGAAAAACGCGGACTGCTGATGGATATCGTGAGCCGGCGCACGCTCAATCCGAAAAATCTCGTTTCCAAGTTAGCAGCGGCAGCGCCCAAGCTTCGCATTGTGATCGATCATCTGGCGGGCGCGACCGGGGCCGAGCCGAGCCCCGAGTGGGAGCTTGAGATGCGGCGCCTTGCCGATCGGCATCCGAACATTTCCATCAAGTTCTCGTCATTCTTTGACATGTATACCCAGAGCCCGAGTGAGGATAAGAGCTGGAAATCCCCCATGAATCTGGCGGCGTATCAGGCTCATTTCGACGTGCTGTTGAGCGCTTTTGGGCCCGATCGTTTGATTTGGGGAAGCAATTGGCCAGTGTCGGAATTGGGTGGGGGGTTTGGAGAGCAGATCCGCCTCGCGGAAGAATTCTTGGCACCCCACGGAAACCTGGTGCGCGACAAGGTGATGTACAAGAATGCCAAAGTCGTTTACCGGCGAACGAAGCCGAAGAAGGTTTGAGCAGCGACCGGGCGGTGTGGTGTGGTAGGCTCGGGCATGATGAAGAGCTTGGGATTAGGTTCGGGCAGCAATATTCGGCGTGGTGGTGCACTCGCTTTAGCCATTGTAGGAGGAAGCCTTGGTGTTGGGTGTGGCGGACAGGCACTCATCGAGGAACCAGATGGCCCGGTAGCACTCACGGGCGGCGCGCGAAGTACACTGGGAGCCGGCGGAGCCTTCTCTAGCGCTAGCGGCGGCCGCCCAATTTTTCCGGGCATGGGCGTAGGCGGTACGATCACAAATCCAGGTCCCATGAAGGGCCCGCCCATCCCTGTGATGATGCCACCAACACCGATCATCACACCGCTCGCGTGTCCTGCAGGCAGAGGTGACGTGGCGCTCTTTTTGGCGGGCACCATTTGGGGCGATGCCAATTTTGCGCAGGACGTGGGGCAGATGCTCGGTGCGCCCGTGCAGGAAGTCGTTAAGCGAATGTTCTCCGATTTTCGCGCTCAGCAGGGGCTCAGAAAGTTCACTCTGGAATGGTTTAGGTTGCCAGAGTTTTCGAAGGGGGGCTCGCCCGGGACAATGGGAGCCGCGGGGGCGGCTGGCGGGGCAAGCGTTCCGCAACCGAGCATCGACGAGCTCATGCTCGAGGAGGGCCAACGCTACGTGTTGTGGAGCCTGGAGGACGGTCAGGGTTCGCTCGATCGCCTTTTCAGTTCGCAAGTTTCCGTGCTCAACGAACGCCTGGCGACGTATTATGGGGTGCCGCACGCGCCGGCATCCGGGAGTGACGTGTGGAATGTGGTCGATTTGAGCAGTCAGGAACGCTTTGGCATCCTGACGCGCGGTTTTTGGCTCTCGCGCAACCCCAACGTTTCACGCCGTGGCAACGCCGTGATGCAGGATCTCTTGTGCACACCCATTCCGCCGCCTCCCGTTACCACCACACACGGTAGGGTGCCGCCACCTCAGATTAGCTACCAGGCATTGCGCCAACAGGTGCAGGATCCCAGTTGCCAGGGCTGTCACACTCTCATCGATCCCGCGGGCGTCGCATTCGAACACTTCTCAGGCGTTGGAATGTACCAGCAGGTTCTCGGCAACCAAACGATTGATGCCTCCGGCTCCTTCACGCATAATTTTGGCAGTGGAGAGACCGCCTTTAAGTTCCAAGGGGTCTATGACTACACGGCACAGCTCGCCGCGTCGCAAGATTTGCAGATGTGCCTCGTGAAGAAGGTTGCGGCTTACGCCAATCTTCATACCTATGGCTCAGCACATCCAAACGGGAGTCCGCTTGATTGCGCGCTTCAAAACAACTTCCTCGCGGGCGCTTCCGTGGCCGAAGCGATGCGCAACTTGTTCTCGGTCCTCGTGCCGCAGTAGGGCGGGGGACACGCCACCGACCTGCTCGCGAGGATCCCATGAGCAAATGGGTTCGGCAGATCCACCGTTGGGTCTCGATTGTCTTTTCGGTAACCGTCATCGCCAGCTTCGTCGTCATGGCGATACGTCCGGGACAGCCGCCGGGTTGGGTGACGGACTCGCCACTACTTCCACTCTTTGTGCTGCTGTTTACTACAATGTTCGAGCTGCCCTACGCTACGAAGTGGCGCAGCGGGCACGGCACCACCAAAAATTGTGTTTGGGCCGCGTTGCGCGCTTGGGGCACGCAGGGTCCTATGCGTGCCCGAGCGGAGGAGACTCTGTGCGGCATTCGTGCTAGGTACCCGGTCATGCGGCTGGCTGCTTTCCTCCGAAAAATAGCTCACTCAAGCCGATCCCTGGCACCTTCCGCGTTCGCCTCAGCCCTCGCCATGATGGCCTGCGGGAACAGTGGAAGCGGCGCCCTTTTCGCTTCCGATCCCAACCTCGCGCAGACGTTTTCGGGAGGAACAACAGGTGCCGGTGGTTCAGTATCCAGCTCGGGTGGAGCACTGCTGGTTACTGGTGGTGCTAGCTCCGGTGGTGCCTTGGGTGCAAGCCTTGGTGGACGCGACACGGGCGGAAATTCGGGTTCGGGGGGAGCAGACGTTGGTGTTGGCGGCAACGCAAGTGGCGGTGGTGGCAACGAGACTGGTGGTGGTGGCACCGGTGGCAACGAGAGTGGTGGTGGTAACACCGGCGGTTCGGCGACGAGCGCAGGAGGAACGAATCCAGCAGGAGGCAGTGGCGGCTCTGTATTGGAGGCCAGGGTCGTGATCAATGAGGTGCGTGGCAATGCCCCGGACTTTGTCGAGCTTTACAATGCGGGAAATGCTCCAGCCGACATCAGCGGTTATTATGTGACCGACGATATGAACGGCCAGCCTGATCTGAACAACCTTTTCGTGTTCCCTGACAATACCACATTGCCCGCGCACGCCTACGTGGTGGTGCTAGGCGTCAACGGCAATGTGAACGAAGGGCCCTTATCCGTTGGCCTGTGCGAAGACGTCGGAGCGGGCTGCTACAAGGGCAACTTCGCCGTCAGCAACGGTGGAGAGCAGGTGTATCTGCTCTCGCCCAATCAATCGATCGTAGATGAGGTGGCTTTTCCGGCAAATGTCGACACGACTTACGGGCGTCTACCGAACGGAACAGGCGCTTTTGCCGTGACGAACGGTGCAACCCCGCGCGCCTCGAACCTCTAAGCGGCCCCAGGGCTGCTCCACAAAAACCGAAACCCCCAGGCCTTCTTTACGAAGTCCCAGGGGCTGCGGCCCGTTCACGAAGTTGTGTTCAAGCTTCAGTTAGGGGGCGTGAGCACCTTGTCGAGAATGTGGATAACGCCGTTCGAGACTTTGAGATCAACCCGAACGATGTTGCTGTCATTCACCTTCAGGAGAGTGCCATCGACAGTCACATCCTTGCCTGGCGCCGCCGTTGCGGTCATCCCAGGGGTCGCGAAGTTACCAACGACGAAGCCGCTGTCTGCTTCGAGTGGTAGGACGTGATAGAGCAGGGTACTAGTGAGATTTTGGCTCACATCGATTCCTGCAAAGGCGCCATTCCCAGGAGCAAAGAGGGTCAGCGGTCCAGCTCCGGTGAGTGCACCCGCGACACCGGCATCAGCCGAGGTCACCGCTGTCACGAGTGACGAAAACTGCGGGTATGCTGACAGTGCTTGCACAAAGTTGCCAGGGAAAGCGACGTCGCTCGGAAGAATGATCGCATCCACGAGGTGAATGATCCCATTTTTTGCCGGAATGTCGGTCGCCGTCACCTTCACCATGCCATTGATGAGAATATCGTTGCCAACCTTAGTCAGAACGAGCTTCTTGTCCGTCGCACTGCTGATCGTGTCGGGCGATACTTTGTCGGCAATTGCCTTCAAAACAGCCTTGGAATCGACCACTCCCGAAATGGCGTGGTCACCCAGAACTTTCGCGAGATCTGCGCCGAAGCCTGCGGCCGGGATGGCATCGAAGGCTGCGTTGGAGGGCGCGAACACCGTGAAGGGGCCCTCGCCTGCAAGCGATGCCGCGAACGTTGTGGTCGTGCCGGGAACGTCTGCCGCACCGAGCGCTGCTGTGAGCTTGGTGAGGCCTGCCGCGGTGGCCACTTCTGCAATGTTGCCCGGTGGGATCAGGACCTTATCGAGAAGATGGATAACACCATTCGAGGTGGTGAAGTCTGTGTAGACAACATCCACATCTTTGGTGCTGTCGTTCAGCTTAACTCCACCTGCCGTCTTGATCCCGACGTAGGCGCCGTTGGCAGTCTTCGCAGACGCCAACTCGAGAACTGCTGCCGCCGGTGCGATGGAGGCCAAGGCGTGGTATGTCAGGATGGCTTCGAGTGCCGCGGGATCCTGAGGCAACGTCACTCCCACGAAGGCACTGTTCACGGGCGCAAACAGCGTCCGATCGGGTGCCGAAAGTGCGGTGGCAACGTTGGCCGTGACAGCGCCCAAAAGCGTGCTCAACCGAGGATGCGCCTTCACTGCATCCACGATATTTCCCGGGAATGCCGCGGGGAATATCACACTGTCGATGACGTGGATCACGCCATTCGACGCCTGAATGTCCGTCATCGTCACTTCCGTAAGACCATTCAAGTAGAGTTTGCCGTCGGTGACTCCGAGCTTCATTGCCGCGCCGTTAACAGTTGTGGCCGTTGTCAGCTTCACCGCATCTGCGGCCAGCACTTTGCCGCTGACCACATGATACTTGAGAATATCCGCGAGCGCCGTAGCACTCAGTCCATCCACCACGCCGGCCGGCAGTGCTGCAAAGGCAGCGTCTGTTGGAGCAAACACGGTGAAGGGGCCCGGGCCAGAAAGCGTGTCAGCTAGACCCGCCTTGGTAACGGCAGCCACCAACGTTTTGAAGTTTCCGTTAGCAACGGCCAACTCCACGATGGTCTGACCCGTCATAGGAGCACCGCCTGTGCCGACGGTCGGCATTCCTCCTGTGGACGCACCGCCGGTCTTGCTGTTCATGCCACCGGTGCCGGAGCCACCTGTAGCGCTGGCGGTTCCGCCTGCGGCTTGGGGTGGGCTGGTGGTTTTGTCATCGCTACTGCAGGCTGTGATCGCCAGAGGTAGCGCTGCTACGAGCAGCAACGTGGATAATTTCGAGAGCTTTTTCATGTGAATGGTTCCTTGGGTTGGTGGTTTGTATGGGTGTGTTTTCTGGACGTCGGACAAAGTTGTCCGACGTCGCAAATGGTTGCGGTTCATGGGTTCGCTTGGGGCAAAGTGATCCCGCGCCGTCCGGGAGCGGAAGGCTTTCGGTGAGCTGGTGAATGTTTATGAGAAGTTAATCTTTAATGGCGAGCGGCCGAGTCATAACGAACCTTTCGCTGCCTGGGTGTCTTCTGGGTCCACATCTCCGTTGGCTGAAACATCATGAAAGAGTTCAACACCAGGAGCGACGTTCCCTTCGAACGCGGCGAGTGAGGCGCTGTTGTTGCGCTCGTCAAGGATGATTCCTTGAGACGGGTCGCGAGCAGCGGCAGCAAAATCAATACCCTTGACCCATTCAGCCAGGTCAAACTCTACGAGCAGTGCACTTCCGTCAGTTCCCCAGTCAAAGGCTTGTTGCATCGCATCGAGGTGGACGGGTGCCGCAAAATTACTTGCAATCTTGAACGGTGTTCCGTCTGCGAGCCGACCCATGAGGACAATGGAGTGGTCCAGCACTTCAGCCGGCGCGCCCAGCGGCTTTTCCACTTGTCCGTTCATGAACGTTGCGGTTGCCTGGCAGTAGCTGCCCGGCTTCACATTCATGCGGAGCCGGAGCGCATCGGGCCCTGAATGATCGCCTAGGCCAATTTTTGGTGTGGCGACGGATGCGTTAGACTGCGTGCAGTCCGCGCCTTCGCGAAAGCTCAGCGTATCCAATGTGAGCCAGGCCTGTTCCACAACCACTGCGCCTCCCGCTTGACGCAAGGTGAGGGCCTGAGTGTTTGAAGAGCGAGCGTTGATCAGGAGATCCGCCGTACTGTACGGAGCGTTGGGGTTGCCCGTTTCCGTGCCGGCGCAGCCACCGAGAGCTAAAGTTAAGCAAAAAACAAACCTCTTCATTTGGAGACACTCTCCTCGCGCACTTCAGCAGACAACGGGAACAGTTGAAAATTAACTTGGATCACCCGCCTCGGGTCATCTTCGAGCTCAGAGAGATCCAGCAATTCACGTCGAAACCTCTGGATCCGCGCCTTGATTCGCCTGAGGCCATCCTCGCCGACATTCAAGGTGAGGCTCGAAATATCACGTTCTTCAGGCGCCACAATGTCTATCGAAGCAATGGCGCGCTCCACCATCACTTGGTGGAAGGAGGTGATGTGGAGGCCACGCGTCTCGGGGCCCGTTGAAACCAAGGTATCGCTCTGAACAATCTTGCCGTCGGTGCGCGCCAGCATTCCCAGCTCAAACAGCACATCCAAAGCGCGACGCGCTTCTCCAGCCGAGATGGGCGGCATCATCTGAGCCCCAATCCATTCGGGGTTCTCACTGAACGCTCTGCTGGCTGCCAGCTCACGAATAGCGGGAATGAACCAAGCAGAATGATAGGCAGCGTGAGCGAGATCCAGCTTGTGTGCTTGGCGATATTTTCGAAAGCTGGTGAGGCGCGCATAGCCCTGGTTGCGTTCAAGCTGGGTGTTAGCTTGGTTGAAGGAGACCAGATCGACGAAGTAACTCAAGGCTTCATCATCGAGGCCACACGCACGACCAAAGCGCTCTGCCATCGGTTTCGATAAATTCCGACTGCCATCGATTACCAGCTTTAAGTAGTTGGGTGACTTCAAGGCTGCCCGCCGAGCAAACGCACGATAGGAGAACGTGCGACCCGCCCGATTCACACCCGCATACCAATCTCGAAGAAAGGCGCGGTAATCCAGGTATTGGAAGACATCTATGTCCGTCGCCTTGTTCACGACAGAGGTCTAGGCCGCTCCTTCCAACCCACAAGGCCCCAGCTTGAGAAAGTGAAGACAGCGAGAATACGATCCGGTGCCTTCGAGCGGTCTTTTGCGGCCTAAAGTCTCGTATCTTCGAAATTCCTGACGATCCCAGCCTGAGCGGCGGTCTTCACATGCAGGTTTTAGGCGTTTGCTCCGGTGAAAATCTCCGAGGCCATCAGGCCGAGTTGCTCGTCTGGTAAAATACTTAGACAGAACTTAGACTAAAATTCTGGCCGTCTAAGTACCTGCGTGGAGGCTTTAAAACTGTAATTATTTGAAAAGATTGATCTATATTGTGGTTTTTGGGGAATTTATCCCTACCACTTGACACTTGGCAAACCAAGACAATACTTGGACACATGCTGCCGAGTGTCGAAGTCTTCTACGATGGTGACTGCCCCCTGTGTTCTCGGGAAGTGGCATTCCTGAGGGGTCGTGCGCGGCACGGTGAAATCCAATGGACGGACATCACGGCGCCAGGTTTTGACGCGCGCTCGCAGGGCTTCACTCAGGCGGAGCTGATGTCAGAGATCCGCGGACGAACATCGGATGGGACACACGTCTCAGGTGTTGAGGTCTTCCGTCAGATTTATGCCGCTCTAGGCTTCACAAGGCTCGTCAGCCTGTCGCGCTTAGCGCCAATCGATTGGGTCCTTCGCGCGGCGTACCGAGTGTTCGCTCGGAATCGCCTAAAGCTTACCGGGCGTTGCGATTCTGCTTGCAGCGTGACGCCACACTCCCAATCCCCATCGGCTACCGACGCTCGTGTTTGACAGGTTACACCTAAGGAACAGTATGAACCACCAAGACAATTCTGGCCTCTCCCACTACATCAGTCGCATCAACACAACGCCCAAGCTCGAGCGTCAAGAAGAACGAGAGCTGGCCGTTCGCTGGCAGCAACACCGCGACCAGGATGCTGCGAGGCGGCTGATTGAAGCGCATCTACCATTCGTCGTCGCTATGGCAAGGCGCTACCAGCGTTATAATGTTCCGCTGGCTGATCTCATCGGGGAGGGCAATTTTGCGCTGCTTGAGGCGCTGGATCGTTTTGAGCCAGAGAGGGAATTGCGTTTTGTGACGTACGCCACCTTCTGGATCCGAGCCCGAATTGTTGGCGTTGTGCTTAAGAACTTCAGTGTTGCAAGGAGTGGAAGGGGCGCGCTCAAGAGCCGCATCTTCTTCAAGCTACGACGCGAGCGGGCCAAGAGTGTGAACCGCTTTGGGGATTCTGAGGAAGCGCTCACAGATATGGCGCAGACGCTTGGCATGCCGGTAGAGAAGGTAGCAGAGCTTCTGCGACAGATCGACAACACCGACGTCTCAATAGATATGCCGCAAGGAGCCGAAGGCCTCTCGCTACTCGACAGTTTAGTTGGCGCTGGCACTTCTCAAGAGACGAGCATCTCACAGTCGGAGGATGCCGAATTCCAACAGAGGCTCATCCGAGAAGCTCTTTTGTGCCTGGATAAGCGCGAGCGCTACATCGCTGAGGCTCGACTCCTGGCAGATTCTGACGCTGAGGTGACGCTCGCAGAAATTGGTCGGCGCCTAGGAGTGTCTCGAGAACGTGTCCGACAACTGGAAGAGCGCGCCAAGACCAAGCTCCGTGCAGCCGTCGAACAAATTGCCTCTGCGCTCGGGCGAGATGCGCGTGAGTCTCTGACAGCAGCGTGAAATCAGGAAAGCACAGCTATCCATTGCAGGAGTTAATGTAAACGCCGGTTTTAGTTTCTCCGAAAGGAGTGGAGGTGGTGTCGGAAGTACGCCGACCAGCCTTCTTTCGGATAATCTAGGTCGGGGAGGCCATAGGCTTTTGGCTTATGCGCGGGCAAATAGGCGGTGCCGAAGAGCCAATCCCAGATCGCCAGCTTCGTGCCAAAGTTCTTACCGGGTGCCGCAACATCGCGGGAGTGGTGCCAACGATGCATTTCTGGGCCGTTCAACACGTATTGCAGCTTGCCACTCCGAACGTTGATGTTCGCGTGGATGTACATGCCAAATAGCGCGTCGATCACACCTTTGGCCGCAATCACCTCAGGGGCCGCTCCGAGCAGTACCATCGGAGCGAACTCAATGGTTTGGTTGATTAGGATCTCAAGCGAATGGGAACGGGCGCCGGACAACCAATCCACATCTTTTACTGAATGGTGCGCCTCGTGCAGGCGCCATAAGGTGTCGGAGCTGTGTTGCAAACGGTGAAAACAGTAAATATAAAAATCATGCACGATGAAAAAACAAAGCAGCTGCATCCACCTCGGCCAGGAGCTAACGAGGCCGTGCGGCAAGAACGCAGCATGCCTTTGGACCCCGTAAATGATCGCTCCAATCACCAAACTCAGAACATAGCTTTGGGCGAGCGCGTAGCCTAAGAGGTCAGTGAATAGCCCCGGGCGAAAGAGACGTTGCCCGGGCGCGTAGGGGCTTAGGCGCTCCATTGCGATCAAGATCGCGGCGCCTAGGACGATGAGGATCGCGGTGATCACTCCACTGCTCACAGCATGACTCCAAGCAGTGCTTGTGCTGAATCCACGAAACGACGCATTAACGCTGGGCGTGTTCGCTGGAAGCGACGCGGCGCAGCTTTTCCCGATACGGAATTTCGCTCTCGTACACCCGCTTGATGCCGTCGCCGCGTGCCTTTTCGATGTCTCGAATCTGTGCCACGAGCTTCTCCATTCCGCTCAGCTCGACGGATGCTGCGTGGTCCGTTCCCCACATGGCGCGATCGAGCGTGATGTGGCGCTCGACGAACGTGGCGCCAATGGCGACAGCAGCCCAGGTCGGTGCGAGGCCCGTTTCGTGCCCTGAGTAGCCAATCGGGCAGGTTGGATACCTGAGCTTCAACGTCTGAATCATGCGCAGATTCAGCTCTTCAACGGGACACGGATAGGTTGAAGTGGAGTGGGCGATGAGAAGATCTTGAAGTCCCAAAGCCGAGACAGCTGTATGAACCTCAGCGGAAGTAGACATTCCGGTCGAAAGGATCGCAGGGCGCCCGGTCGCTTTGAGGCGACCCAGCAGCTCCATGTCTGTGACGGAGGCTGAGGCGATCTTGTAACAGGGGGGCGCGAACTTCTCCATGAAGTCCACCGACTCGACATCCCAACAGGAAGCAAACCAATCCATGCCTTCAACGCGACAGAAGCGTTCGATCTCTCGGTACTGTGCCTCGTCAAACTCCATCCGACGCTTGTAGTCGATGTACTTCATGCGCCCCCAGGGCGTGTCGCGCTGGAGGTCCCATTGGCCACGGGGCACGCACGTTTCAGGGGTGCGTTTCTGAAACTTCACGGCATCACAGCCGGCACGTTTGGCCCCAGAAATTAGCCGTTTTGCGATATCAATGTCCCCATTGTGATTGATCCCGATTTCGGCAATCACGTAGACGGGCTCGTCTTCACCCACGCTGCGATTCCCAATCTTGACACTGGGATGCAACCTGCTTGGCTCGGCCATTCGACCCCGCAGCGCGGGGCGGCGAACCATTTCATCCAACACTTGGTTTGTGATTTGGCTTGTTGTCATATTTGCAACTCCTGTCTCAAACTTAAGATCCAATCAGCGAATTCTCGGAAAGCACCTTCGCCACCTTTGCATTGCGTTAACTTATGTGCGACATTGGCGGCGGCTGGCACGGCGTCATTCGGTGCGGCGCAGAGGCCGACTTCTTCGACCAATTGCATGGCGCCCGTGTCGTTGACGTCGTCTCCAATATAGGCAACTTCATCCAAACGGAAGCCGGCTCCCTGAAGTAGCTCGGGCAACTTGAGCGCTTTATCTTGAACTCCGAGCCAAACGTGCGTGAGCGCGAGCTTGCGCGCGCGGCGAAGAGCGATCTGGCAATTCTCGCGCGAAAAAAAGGCTGTTTCTATACCGGCGTGACGCAGCAGCTCCGTGCCCATTCCGTCGCGCAGGCTGAAGCGTTTTAGCTCCTCTCCGCGTTCGCTGTAATAGACTTGAGCGGGAGTGAGCACTCCATCGACGTCACTCACGAGCAAGCGTGTGCGGCATGCGCGCGAACGAAGCTGTTCAGGCGACAGCAATTTCACCATGCTGTCCAACCTCCGTCGACCACCAAATTGGCTCCCGTCATGTAGGCAGAGGCGTCGCTCGCCAGAAAAACGAGTGCACCTCGATAGTCCCCCTTTTCGGCCATTCGTGCGAGTGGCACACGCGAAGCGTATTCTTGTTGGAAGTCTTCGCTCTGTGCATTCTTGACCCCGCCCGGCGAGAGCGAGTTGGCTCGAACACCACTTGCTCCGTAGTACGAAGCCAAGAATCGGGTGAGATGCAAAAGGCCCGCCTTGGAGACCGGATACGCCGGAGACTTGAAGAAGCGCTGGTTCCCTTCGCGATCTAGATAAAGGCCCTGTTGCGGAGCGACCACACCATAGGTGGAGGCGACGTTAATGATGCTTCCGCTTTTTCGCGCTGCCATACGGGGTGCGATGCTTTGGCAGCACAAAAAGGCTCCCGTGAGGTTCACCCTCAGCAAGCGCTCCCAGGATTCCAACGGATAGTTTTCAAAACGGCTCAACTCAAGCGCTAGCTTTGGAGACTCCACCTTGTCGTCAATCGCAGCGTTGTTCACGAGAATGTCCACGCGATCAAAGCGCCTGAACACTTCATCGCTCATGGCAGCAACGGATTCAGGTGAGCCAACGTCGACACCTATCCCAAGGGCCCGGCCTTCATAGGACGCCGCAAGCTCCGTCGCGTATGACGCTGCAGAACCTTGGTCCAGGTCGGCAACAACCACCGTCGCACCCGCTTCGAGCAATGCTAAGCAGTGCTCTTTCCCCAACAGTCCCATGGCGCCTGTGACGATTGCCACACGGTCTTTGAGGTTAAATGGTGTCATGCAGGTGGCAAACGGGATAATGACTGAACAAAGTGACAGGAATATGGAGTTGTGGAGACAAGCTAACGAGTTTTGCGAAACACGGGTTGAACTGGTTTCCCTTTCAGATCGGACTCAAAAGTGCCTAAACGGTGAGTCCGTTCGAGTGCGGAAAGCGCCAACGCATAAGCGGCAAGGATGTGTTCGATGTCCTCAGCTTGGTGAGACAAGCTCATGTTGTGGAATCCGCTCCACAGCACTCCATGACGGACCAATTCTTGCTGGATGAGGGACTTCGCCAACAAGGGATCAACAGCAGTCTCATCGAACGTGACCATCGAACGGCAAGGAAGGCCTACGGCACGGGTGAAGTTGAGGCCGAGGCCCGCTGCTAGTTCGTTGTAGCCAACCTTTAACCTTTCCCCCATTTGCGCGAGGTATTTCGGTACCTGTTGATCACGAAGCTCCAGAATGGTGGCTTTCGCGGCAGCGAGCGAAAGGGCTTCGCCACCAAAGGTTGTGTAAAAGAAGACATCATCTTGAAACAGCTGCATCACGTCACGGCGGCCGGAAAGGACACTGAGCGGCATGCCGTTGGCGACCGCTTTGCTGAAGCAAGCAAGGTCCGCCTTCACGTCGAAGTATTCTTGCGCCCCGCCGAGCGCGAGCCGAAAGCCGGTCCACATTTCGTCGAAAATAAGTAGCGTACCGTTCTCGGTGCAGAGCCTCCGCACGTCAGCGAGGAAGCCCTCCTTGGGGAGCTCGAACAGCACTGGCTCCAGAATGATGGCTGCAACATCGCGATCCAGCGCCGCCTTCACCGAGTCTAAGTCGTTGTAGGTAAATTTTCGGGTTAACGCCTGAACTTCAGGAGGAACGCCACGGCTTCGAGGAGTCGTACCGATGTACCAATCGTGCCAACCATGGTACCCACAACAAGCGACGACGTTGCGCCCAGTAAACGCGCGTGCAACGCGGACAGCTGCACTCGTTGCGTCGCAGCCAGTTTTGCTAAAACGCACCATTTCCGCGCCTGGAACATTCTCTTTGATGAGCTCAGCCACCTCGACTTCGAGCGGATGCACCAGGGAAAAGGTGATGCCATCTTCCAGCTGAGCGCGCACGGCAGTGTCCACGCGATCATACGCGTAGCCGAGTGAAACAGGGCCGACTGCCATCGTGAGATCGATAAATTCGTTGCCGTCGACGTCCCAAACGCGGCACCCCTTAGCGCGACGTAGAAACTTGGGAGCGACGCCATCGACGTATTGAGTGGCTCCTTTGGCCAGCGTTTGTGTCGCACCCGGAATGCAGGCTTTGGCGCGTTCGTACCACGCTTCGGATTGGGTGATGGTGGGAAGTGGACTGTCGGAGTTGGGACGATGCATGTCGACCGTTCTTGTTAGAGGTTGGCTGGGGGCTCAGTTGAGAGCGCTGTGGGCACCCCGAAGGTTTTGAGCTCGTGCAGGTGCTTCTGCTGCCAACACGAACCCAGGTGTTCGCGATTGATGTCTTGAAGCTCGGGTGCTTGGCCGAGGAGTGCAAGAATTTGTTCGAGCGAGAAGACAGGCCCAAACTTGGGCAATAGACGCTCAAAGATCGCGCTGATGAACTGGTAGTCTGCGGCGTAGTCGAGGACGAATCGGTGCGATTGTGAGTAGTTGAGTTCCGTCTGCCAGCGCACGTTGCGTACGCGAAATCGCCCAAGATTTTCCCAGATGAAGGGAGTGGTGTGTTCTCGCTCGAAGGGCCGTTGCGCTTCTTCCCACGCCGACTTGAGTGCGGAGAGCGTCATCACTTCCACGTCATTACCGTCGGGCCACGTGGGCGGGAGAAGGTTCGTGACGAAGTCATATTCGCCCGCCTGCGTCAGAAAGTGTCCAAGGACACGATCAATGGCTCCCGGATCAATCAGGGGGCAGTCGGATGGGATCTTGACCACTGCGTCGGCAGAATAGTGAACGGCAGCTTGGTAGTGGCGGTCTAGTGCATCGAGCGGGTGACCGCGAAAGACTTCAATCCCACGCTCGACGCACAAGTCGACTATCGGCCTATCCTGTGCGAGATCCGTGGTGGCAACGACAAGCTGAAACGGCGATGTCGCTGCCCGCACCCTTTCCAACATACGCACGAGCGCTGGCTCGCCCGCGAGTGGGAGCAGCACCTTGCCCGGGAGCCGTGAAGATCCCAGACGCGCCTGCACGACCACCAAAAGCTTCATGCGGCGACTCCGCTTTGGCGATTGAACGCGCTTTTCCCCAAAAATTCCCGACAAACACCGGCAATCTTTTGCGCTGCCTGGCCATTCTGCTCTGGCACGAGTTCCACCAGTTCTTCCATGCGGTGATACGAGTGGCACTCCTTACCTAGTGCCAACCCAACAAACACGACCGACGAATATTGCGTGATCAACACTTCTGAATTGGCGATCATCGCGTTGGTATTCCCGCCCGAAAGAACGATCGCCCCGGGAACCCAACGGTTGATTTCTGCGGTGGCTCGTTTCGCGTTTTCATTGGGGTGAAGCTTGAAAATCAAAGGCCGCCCTCCGGCCTTCCCGACGGCCCACTGGATGAACGCGTAGCGCTTGTCGAGCTTGAGCGTCTCGCGAGCGTCTGAGGTGCAAACCAGAGCATAGCCATGGTGAGGAAAGTCGTTCTTGAGGTATGTCGCGCAGTTGTCAAAGTTCGGAATGCCGGTAACGGTTAGCTTGGCTTCCTCCACACCGCGTCCAATGAAGTAGCGCTTGTAGCCTTCGCTGGCCACGCAGAATCGGTCATAGGCGTGACTCAATCCCGTGGTGGCAGTTCCTGCAATCCAACGTGGTAGCGACGGAAACTTCCGAGCGAGGTAACTCAACGTATTGTCGGGATCCAAAATTCCCTCTTGCACAAGAATGACCGGAAAATCGCGTATATTGTCGGGAATTACGACATCTGAGCAGGTCACCACGAGATCATAGTTACCGCGGCGTCCATGCGGGTCGATATTGAGCTCATGGCGTTCCAAGTATTCAAGACAACGCCGTGTTAACCGTGTGCCACCAATCGAGAACTCACACAGTCGGGCCTTACGGGCGAAGTCGAGGATGGGGCCGCCGTAGTAGGGCGTATAGAACGCTTCAGCTTCGGGCAATTGACCGGCAATTTGATGCAGCTGGGTGGTTTGGTTAATGGAACCACAGATGAAAAGAACGCGAGGGGGCATAGCTGTCAGTTGGCTGAGGTGAGAGTGGGTTCGAGGGTTGGAAAGGCGCGTTTTCGAGCGAGGGCCGCGTAGCCCAGGCACGCCCAAGTCAATTCTTTGCTTCGCTTCAGGATGCTGAACGCCGCCCCCAGTTGGACGGGCTCTGGCACACCGAGCGCGCCGAAAAACGTGACGTAGCCGAGGTCTTGAATACCAAGTCCCGCGGGCACCATGAACGCCACGTTGCGTGCCAGGGTCAGCAGGACTTCAAAACTCACCACCTCGGCGAAACCGAGGCGCACCGAAAGTAGCCGCAAAATCAGCAGCGTTTCAAGGGATTCACACAGCCAGGAGCCGACGTACGGGCCGACCTGGCGCAGGGTGATTTTCTGAGAGAAGAACCTGGTGAGGCCAGAATCGGTACTGGAAAAATGATTTTGGGCAGAGGAAAGCACGGCGCTCAGCCGTCGATTCGGAACGCCCCGGAGTCGATTCCAAAGCTGCGATGCCACGGCGCCTTTGCCCAAAAGTGAGCCTCCAAGACATACGCTAGATCCCAAAATCACTGAGGCAACCAGTGGTAGCCACATGAGGATGGAAGAGCCCAAGAGTTGCCCCGACGCTCTCCCCAGCGCTTGATGCCCAACTGCGAACGAGAACAACAAGAACCAGGCTTGGGAAAGGATCAACAGGTACTTACGTGCCGCCACCGAAGCGACGCCAATTCCCCAAGGAACGCCAATTCCCCTTAAGAGGAGCGGTTTAGCCGATTCGCACCAGAGTGGGCCGAGAGGCAGAGTTTGCGAAAGTGCTTCGGTTTTGATTCTTACGAAAAGTATCGGGAGCAGGGGCACTCGGTGACCCATGAGTAAAATGGCCTCAACCCAACCCCAGCTTTCGAGAGTCAGTGCTATCAGCTGCGGAAGCAGAATCAGTGGCAAAAGGACCCAGGGAATAGGCCGAAGCAGTGCCGCGACCCCGCTCGCCTCCGCCGTGCGAAACGTCAAGATTGACAATCCGACGGCGAGAAGGACTCCGAGGACTGCAAGGCTGGCGTGAACGAGCGCCTTGGGACGCATGCGTGCACCTTAGGTTACTCAATTGACGACTCTGTAACAGTTCACCAACGACTTCGTCTCGCGTGTGACAGTGGCCCCGCGCTGACGAGCGCAAACTGAAAAGTCATTCCGCGTTCAGATCTTCGCAAACTTCACCGAACAGTCGTGAAGTTGTCACGACTAGTAGGCTACCCGATACGCATGGGTGATCTCGTTGGTGATGTGGTTGTGGGCAGATTGCTTTGGGTGCCAGAAGCGGAGTTCGCTAAGATTTTGGCGCTTCCTGTAGAACGGGAGCGTCGGGCCCTGCTTTTCGCGGATGCCTGCCGACTGAACGTTCTCTATATGATAGGCAAGGCGGGATCTGGACACTTGGGGAGTTCTTTTTCGAGCCTAGACATCGTCACGTGGCTCCACCTTGAGGAGCTCACTCGCGCTCCCGTAGCTTCACTTGACCGCGCAGATGACATCTACTTTTCATCTAAAGGACACGATGCACCCGGTTTGTACGCGGTGCGCACGGCGCTCGGCCTGCTTCCGTTTGAACTCATCCACAAGTTGCGCGTGCTCGGTGGATTGCCTGGGCATCCAGATGTCGGCACTCCCGGCATCGTGGCCAATACCGGCTCCCTCGGCATGGGGATCTCAAAGGCTAAAGGCATGGCCTGGGCACGCCGCCACAAAGGTCAGAGCGGACGAATTTTCGTGATGACCGGCGATGGTGAACTCCAGGAAGGGCAAATCTGGGAGTCGTTGATTTCGGCGACGAATCGGAAGCTGAGTGAGATCACGGTCATCGTGGACCACAACAAGCTTCAAAGCGATTCGTTTGTCGAAAAAACCAGCGATCTGGGCGATCTCGTCAAGAAATTCGAAGCGTTTGGTTGGCGTGTGTTTCCGGTGGATGGTCACGATTATTGGGCGCTAGGCGAAGCATTCCAAAGTTCGCGCGCGGTGACCGATGCACCGCAGGTTATCATTGCGCATACGATCAAAGGGCGTGGCGTCTCTTTCATGGAGCACACGAGCTTGGATTCTGACGTCTCTCTCTATCGTTTTCACTCGGGAGCGCCGAACGCTGAGAACTATCAGCGGGCGGCCGAGGAGTTGGTCGCGCGTTTGCACCGGCAGTGCGATGCGTTGGGCGTTGAACGGCTCGCGTTCAGTTCTGAAGAAAGCCAGCCGGTACCAGCTGCTGGAAATCCGCAGCGTTTGATCGGAGCGTATGCCAAAGCGTTGTTAGAGCAGATGGGTAAAGTCCCCGAGCTTTGTGTGATGGATGCGGACCTACTTGTCGACACGGGGCAGCTACCCTCGAAAGAGGCTTATCCCGAACGTTTCATCGAATGTGGCATCGCCGAGATGGATATGGTGAGCCAAGCGGGCAGCATGGCACGCGAGGGAATTTTGCCAATTTGCCACTCTTTTGCCTGTTTTCTTGCGACGCGCGCCAATGAGCAAATCTACAATAATGCGACCGAGCACTCTCGCGTGATCTACGTGGCATCGCTCGCGGGATTGCTCCCGGCGGGTCCGGGCCACTCGCATCAATCGGTTCGAGATATTTCAGCGCTTGCGGCGGTTCCAAACCTGGTGTTACTGGAGCCTGCCACCGAAGCTGAAGTCGGTCGTGCGCTCGTTTGGGCCACCGAAACAACTCGGAGCAGCGTGTGGCTCCGACTGGTGAGTATTCCCTATGAGGTGCCGTTCAAATTGCCGGATACTGAGCTTGTGGAAGGCCGAGGCGTGGAGGTTCTTTCGGGAGATGACGCCGTCTTCATTGGCTCGGGCCCCATCCTGTTAACAGAGGCTTGGCACGCGGCTGAAGCGCTCAGAAAGGAGCACGGGCTAGCGGTTGGGGTGATGGCTCTGCCCTGGCAGAATCGCATCGACGCGGCCTGGCTGCTGAGCAGCCTCGGGGCACGCGCGCACGTGTTCACGCTTGATAATCACTACGTGGTGGGTGGGCAAGGGCAGCTCGTGGGAGCCACAGTGGCCACGTTTGGGCTCAAGAATTCTCCGCGGGTTCACAACATCGGAGTCGAAAGCGTGCCGGTATGCGGCCGGAATCCAGAGGTGCTCCGACACCACGGGCTCGATCGAGATAGCCTGGTCGAGCGCGTGCGCGCGGTACTGAGAGGCTGAGCAGAGCTCCTAGAAGTGCCCAGTGCAGAGCACACTCGTGAAGCTGGCTTCGCAGGCCAAGGCCTGACCCGTGGCTTCTTGTGCGTTGGGTGCCAAAAGTAGCGTCAGGAATCCGCCGGTAAGCAAAGCGCCTCCAGTTGCGTAGAGCACCGTCGCTCGTTCTTCTGCTTTCTCGAGGGCTCTATTCACAGTCGGACATTGCTGAGCTCGCGACAAACCGACCGGAGCCTCGCAAGCGCCGCTGTTCCACTCGTTTGCTTTCTGGTTGCGTTCAAGATGAAAGGGAATGGCGCTCCCGAGGCCAACGGCACCCAGTGTTGTTAGCACGCCACCGACGATCGTTAGCGACGAGCTTTTCTCATGAGGGACCTCCGGCGGCGGCCTTAACTCATCTCTTTTAGGGAGAAACCGTAGCGGTTTGGGACGGCTTCCCAGTTGAAAAATGGCGTTTTTGTGCTCATCCAACAGGTTGATCACGAATTCCTGTCGGCTTCCAAGTGGGATGCCAAGCTCGTGGCTTGAATCCACTGGATGAACGGTAGTTTTGAAGTCTTCACCCGCCGCGCGTGATTGCACGGCGACAAGCTTCACCATGTCTACCGGATCGGATATCTCTACCACCAGCGAATCCCCCGAGGCGCTGGTTGTCGCCGTTGCTGTGAGCTTTTCACTGGAGCTACTCCAAAAGCCGACAGCTTCGGCATACGGAGCCCGCAATTTGGGCGAGAGCGTTTGATCGAGATGCAGCTTGGGGTTGATAGCGAGCAGTGCGATGAACGCGTTCCTGGCTTCTGAGTTTTGTCCGAGCGCGGCGTCGGCGATCCCAAGCAAAAAATACAGGCGTTCAGTCTGACGCACGCTATTTCCACCTTGGATCAGCGCGCTCGTAGCCAGTTCTCTCGTTCGAGAAAAATCGACGGCTGCGTAGGCGACTTCGGCTTGCTTTGCCGTGGAGTCAGTGTCCGATCGAGCGTCGCGCGTGTGGCTGAGCCACGCCCCGGAGAGCAAGAGCAGTGCGCCAACGTACGAGGTTGAACGTCTCATTAGTACAATCCAAAGCGGCGTGTGATGGTTTGAGTCGCCTTAACGGTGACTGGGTAGGTCGATTCCAGGCCAAGCTCCGGGTTCTTGAGATGAACTTGATACGTGCCAGCTTCAAGCTTCAGCCCGATAACTGGAGTGGCGCCAATCAACTTGTTGTTAATCGTGACGTAAGACCAAGGTGCCGAATCGATGGTGAGCGTGCCAAAGGCTCCGTTGGTGTCGTGCGCTTGGGTGGTAGTCTGTGACGCCGCGTTCTCGACGGGAGCTTCCGTTTTCACTTTCGTGGATGATTGAGCTGAATGCGCGTGTTGCTTGGGGCGTAGGATAACGGGCTGGGCGCTTGGAGCTACGCTGGGCGGCAGGGAGGCAATCGCCGGGCTCAGTGCCAGCTGGGGCTCCCCAACCGTGGTGGGGTGCACCGGAACGGCGCTCTCGCGAGTCTTGAACGCGTGTGATTGAGCTAGCACTGGCGCTGGTTGAGCGTGCGTGACGCCAGGGCTCGCGTTGCGCGCGGACATTCGGATCGCCGTTGTAAGAATGCCTGCGAATAGACTGGCAACGAGGGCAGCAGCGGCAAGTCGGCGCAGAAATCGACTGCGGAACTCGGGCACCGGTTCATCGGGTGTCGAGGGAATGGTTGATTCCTGAAGGGTTATTGTGAGTGGTGGCCCGCTGAGCGGGGGCAGGACACTCAGGGAAGGCGAGTCCAGTCGCACCACGCATTGACGCATCCGTTCGCGCTCTTCGTCGATGGCGTCGGCATACAAATGCGTCATCCACCGTGAAAGCGAGGAACGCGACGAAGCCTTGGTAAAGCCGGACAGCCACTCCTCAAGGTCTTCCTGCATTTCCTGAGCAGTTTGGTAGCGCTTGGAAATATCCCGTTCGAGAGCCTTCTTTGCGATGCGCGCTAGCGCAGGCGGAACCTCTGGGCACAATTCGTCAGGCGAAGGCACGTCCATGCTCAGAGCCATTTGCAGAGACGCCGCATCCGTGCGCCCTTTGAAGAGCCGGTGCAGTGTTAGGCATTCCCAAAGCACCACTCCCATGCTCCAGATATCGACTCGACAGTCGACCTCTTCTCCCACCGCTTGCTCAGGCGCAATGTAGCCAAATTTTCCCTTGATGAGCCCTGTGTTGGTTCGTGTCTGTTGGGTAGTCGCTTTCGCGATGCCAAAATCGAGAAGCTTGACCACCCCTTCGTACGTCACGAAGATGTTTTGGGGAGACACGTCACGGTGAACAATCCCCAAAGGTTCGCCATGATAGTCGCGCGCGGTGTGCGCGTAGTGGAGACCTGCAAGTGCGTCTGCGACGAGGCGGGCCGTTAACGGATAGGGAATAGAAGTCCCGAGGCGTTTCGCTGCCCGGCGCACTACTCTGCTCAAAGGCTGCCCCCTCAGATACTCCATCGCAAGAAAGTGCTGGCCCAGGTGGCTCCCGGCCCGGTGGGTTTGCACCACGTTGGGGTGCGACAGCTGCGCTGCGAGCCGAACTTCGTCCAAGAACATTTGAACAAGCTCGGGCTCGTCGTTCATGTGCCCGATCAATTTTTTGATCACCAAGAGCTGTCGCACACCGCCGGGTCCGTGTGACATCGTGAGAAAGACTTCAGACATCCCGCCCTGGCCCAGCTTGTCTACGACTGTATATTCACCAATCGAGGGGGGATGAGTGAAGAGCGACTCGACACCGTTATCCGACCGCGAGCGTGAACCTGAATCGGTGGAAAGGTCGGAGCTGTCTGGCGAAATCGGGGCAACAAGCAGGTTGGACACTCGTGCAGCATTGCCGCCGTTGAGGTCGCGCGGTGTTACGTTTTACCGAAACCAAAGCGACGAAGGTGTGACGTCGTCTTCGTTAAGTTTGCAGCCGGCCAGTCGAACGTTGCCGGTGGCACCAAGTTGCAGCTTCGCGTCCCCCGAAACAATTAGCGAATCTGCTCGCAGTATCCCTGTGAACAACTTTGGTCGGCCTGGCAGTCCCCCTGGACGACGCACGGCGTGCAGCTGGTTCTCCCGGTTGCTTTCGCTTCGAACAGGCAGTTGCAGGGACTCGGCGGCGAGAATGGAACGATATTGCCGCCATCCTTGGAGCGAGTGACGCTCATCGCGCACTCTGGAACAAGCCCGCTTTGAGCATAAACATCGATCAGCTTAACGCTGTTAGGTAGGGGTTTTGTGCCGGAAAGGTAGCCGAGAATGTCACTGATGGCTTGGCGGGCGGGGTTGGCTAGAGCGAGGTCGTCTTTGTAAAGCAGATGCAAAGGTCCCCAGATTGGGTAGTGCCCATCGCGAACGTTGCGCTTGTCGTGGGCGTTTGCCGTGGAGTCGGGATACACGGCGCACGCTTGCTTGGAGTCCTGAAAGGCCAGGGCGTGCAGCTGCGCCCGAAGATTCTTGGTCTCGATGTAGTCGGCAGCCAGAATGCCGATGGCCTTACTCGCCGTGTCCTGTTTCGATCCAGCCGCTTGCAGATCGAGTGCAACGTCGTCGGAGGTTTGGTGGATCTTGCCTTTCCAACGCGTCGAAGGCACGCCGATGGCTGCTGCCAGCATGGTCTGGGTACCGGAGCTGCCTTTTCGCTGAAAAATGAAACTTTCATCGTTCCAGATCGGCGTCGTCCCGGTGGGGTCCGTGACGCCTCCATCTTTCCCAAACCCAAACACAAAATAGGCTGCTTGAGCGCTGATCTCAGTGTATGCGGAGTTTGCCGGGACGGTGAACGTCATCGTTTGAATGGGTCCGTGCGCGTCACGGATGCCTTGGGCGTCGAGGTTCGTGAGTTCAAATCCGGTGCAAGTTTGTGCGAACACATCGGAAATGCCGATATCGGCTGGCACTCCGGCAGCTGGCAGATAGCACTCTTGGCCGGTGCTCGATGAGCTGTCCCAATAGATGGCGGTCGTTGCGGGCGCTGGCGCGAGCCCGCTGGTCATCGGGGTGGAGTTCACGATGGCGTCAACCCCGATGCAGGAACCTGTGGCGGTGTAAACGATATAGACGCCTGACCCAGTGGAAAGCTGTTGAGCCACCTGTTGGAGAAAGGGCTTCACGGCGGACGAACCCGTCACGTAAACGACGCTGCCCCTAGCGCTGAGTGTGGCACAGGCAATTCCCGGAGGTGGAGGCGGACTCACGGCTGCCCCGCGAGTCCCTTGAAGCAGAGCGCCCGACCCGGCGCCCGCGGTGTCGACCCCACCGCCCAAGTTTCCGGCTTCGCCGTTATTGCCCGAACTTCCGGCGCTTCCAGCGCTTCCACCTGTTGACGCACGGCCGCCTGCAGCGGCACCTCCGGTTCCTGGCGGGCTCGAAGCCGGAACCGGCGGCAACCCACCGTCGAGTCCGAGCTTCGCGAGCCTCAGGGAGTTACCGAACGGAGTGCAAGTGGAGTCTGTGCACGAACTCTCCAAAGAAAAAATGTCCGTAGGCTCGCAGGTGTTGCAGCCGAGACCGCGAAACCCCGCTGGATCTATGCAGGACGTTGGGTCTTGGCCGCCATGGCCTCCTGCGCCCGCGAAGCCTAAGTTGCCGCCCAATGATCCTAAGTCAAAACCAGGACTCAAGACGCCAGCGGAGCCGGCACCTGCTTTGCTTGAATCGAGAAAGATATCATCTCCGCTTTTCAGCTTCGTGCAACCATGCGCAGCCGCGGCGAGCAATACACCAACCTGGAACCAACGGGATCTGAAACGCTTCATGTCGAACGCGAGGACCATAGCCTGCGCTGTGTGACAAACCGGGGACATCTCGGAAACTCAGTTCGCCATGCGACGCTGGGTTGCTTCGGGCTACTTTGATACACCCGTCCGTCCGTATGTCGGATGACGTGCAAGTTGTTGTTGGCGTTCTGAACCTCGATCTTCTGGTCAAGGCCGGTGCTCGGCACAATCCGCCGTGTGTCCGCTACGCTCACCCGGTAGGGGCCGAGTTCCCGCGGAGGCGCGTGGGGGAGAGGGTGTTCGCGCTCCCAAACAGCTTCGTCGTACCTCCCGAAGCAGAGAGCAGCCGAACCGCTCCAGAGGTAGCTACCTAAGACCGCTCCCAACAAGCCAAGTAGTGCACGCCGAACCACCGAACAAAATTAGCAGCGCCCGCAGGCACAGCGAATGGGCTCGCCTCATTCATGACACATTCGTCACAATACCGTGTCGATTCTGTCGCCGACCCACTGCGATGTGAGGAGAAGTCCCACGGGGGTGGATCACAACAGCCGTAGCCAATCCAGAAGCTCGGGCAAAGCGTCCACGTGCACGTAATGTCCCGCGCCCGCTAACGTATGAACCCTCACGCCATTCGCCTGAAGACGCTGCGCGTCAGCATCGCTCACATACGCCGAACGTTCCCCGCGAGCGCAGGCGATTTTTGCACCGAAGCGTTCGACCACGGGCCAGAGATCCGCGAGGTTGAACGAGCCGTGGAGTTCATCCAATGCTCGACGATCGATCCGCCAGGTGAATTCTGAGTTCCCTTCGCCGGAAAGCGCCTTCAAGTTCATCAAGATCCAATCCGAAAGCGCTTTAGATAGACCGCGCTCCATGAGGAAGGCGCGCATTTGGCTCCTATCCGTGACGACCTCAGGCGCATCCAAGAGAATATCGAGTACGCGCCGACTCTCAGATCGCGCGGGATCAATGGGCCCAGGCCCAATGTCTAAAAGCGCTACAGAGCCGACCTTCACGGGCTCTAACTCCAACGCCGCCAGACCAACGCGACCTCCCAACGAATGCCCCACCAAAACGAAGGGCTCGGAGAGTTCTAAAGCCTGCACGCCATCCAATACTGACCGCGCCATCGTGTACAGTGTTGCACCGGCGCCAAGTGCCATCGATTCTCCGTGACCCGGTAGGTCGACGACTACCAGCTTGCGGTTGGGGTCACGCTCAGACCAAAGACGCGCAAGCGGTCTCAGATTCTTGCCTGAACCGAGGAAGCCGTGCATGAGAACTGTGGTGGCGTGACCCGTCCCGATCACTTCAACGTTGAGGCCGTGCAAGTTTACCACGCTATTTCCCCTGCGAACCCCGCCGCCCCGTTAACGTTTCGTACGCTACTTTCAGTGCCTGGTCCGGTCCCGTCAACGGATTTACCGGCGTGATGCGAGCCACTCCAAGCAGCGTTTCGCTTGGATCGTGTGCTTTGCCAGGTGGCGTTTCGTTTTGGGAAGGCGGAGGCGGAGCTTTAGGCGGCGGGCGTTTTCCCTCGGCCGCCAAATGCCCTTCAAGATCGGATTCGCGCACGATATCATCCACATCCTCGAATGGGGTGGGGACGAGCACATCCGGAGTGATCCCAAGTGCCTGAATCGCCCGCCCACTCGGCGTGTAATAGCGCATGGTCGTGATGCGGAGCCCGTCACCACCTGGCAAATCCAAGATGCTTTGGACAGAGCCTTTTCCGAATGTCTTCGCGCCAATAATTGCGCCTCGGTGCTGATCTTGGAGGGCTCCTGCGAGCAGCTCGGAAGCGCTCGCGCTGTATTCGTTCACCAAAACGGCGATCGGGCCGCGCTTGACGCTGCCACCCGAGCTTGCTGTTACTTCGTCCACGATTTCGCGGCGATGGCGCGTGGTGTAGATGACCCCGCCGTCGAGAAATTCATCGGCGATAGCGCTCGCTTCGTCCACCAAGCCGCCAGGATTGTTTCTTAAGTCGAGGATCAGCGCACTCAGTTCGTCGCCGTTCGCTTCCCGCAATTTCCCCAGCGCTTCCTGAAATTCAGTGTGGGTGCCACTCTGAAAGCTCTTGATGCGCAGATAGCCAACGCCTTCATTCAGTAGCTTGGAAGCAACGCTCGAGACAGTGATAATTCTACGCACTAGCGTCAGCGTGAGCAGGCCTTCGTGGGACTTTCGGCGCAGACTCAAACTCACTTTACTCCCAGGTTCACCGCGCATGGTGCGCACTAAATCCGCGGCGGATTTTCCGCGCACCGGGTGACCGTCGATCGCGATGATCTGATCGCCGGGCGCGATTCCACGCTGCTCGGCGGGAGAGCCCTCCACCACGGACATCACCGTGACGGAGTCGTTCCCAAAATCGACCTCGACGCCGACGCCTCCGAAACGGCCCTGGGTGTCACCCTGGAAAATCGCGTAATCCTCGCGCGGCAGGAAGGACGAATGCGGATCCAGCTCCGCAACCATGCCTTTGATGGCACCTTCAATAAGGCGGCTCCGATCGACGGGATCGACGTAGTCGTTTTCTATACGAACGAGCACCCGAGCGAGCTGATCGAGCACATAGTATGGATTTTGCTGTTCAGTGGTGGCGTTGGCGATGCTGGTTGCTAGCGCACCCCCGGCAAAGGCGACGACCGCGACGACCGCGAATTTGAGCACAGAAGAGGTCTTCGACATACTGCCGACGAGTATACGGGAGGAGGGCAGTGCCTGAAGGGGACTGCGGCACCTTGGCACTAATCTGCCGACAACCCTCTAAAGTTTCCCACAGAGGGGACGTTGTTCAATTTGCAGAGCGATCGGTATGATTTGGTCCGGCGACCAATGGTTCAGTGGCAGCAAGTCGCAAGGCGGTTTGGGTCACTTGGCCGGTCTAAGGATTGATTTGATTCTTCTCAAAGTGGTACAGAGTACTGTTTCACGCACCCAATTCTAACTCGAGGTGATGTTCAGTGTCCGACAACGACGCCAAAACCGGTGGTAGCGATAAGCGAAAGCAGAGCCTTTATTTCCCAGAGGCCATGCTCCAAGAGATCAAAGATGAGGCAGCGCGGCTTGATCGCTCGCTGTCTTGGGTGGTCCAGCGCGCGTGGAAGCTCGCGCGTCTCGAGATCAAGAAAATCCCCAGCGTCAACGACGTGGGGGATGATGATGACGCTCCCGAAGCCAGCTAACCGTTAGCTTCGGTGAAAGAGTCGTTTGCGCTCGCCGAGGACGGCACCCGCTTATACGTGCGGTGCCGTCAAGGTCCCAGCCCCGTCACTGCAGTGCTGTGTGATGGTTTGGTATGCGACGGCTTCATTTACAAATATTTGTGGGATGATCTGGCCGCGTCGATGAGCGTTGCTCATTGGAACTATAGAGGCCATGGGCGGAGCGCGCTGCCTGTGGATGAGCGAGCCATTGAGGTCATCGATCATGCCCGGGATCTCGACACGGTTCGTCGCCATGTGGGTGACCCGCCGGTGATCCTGATGGGGCATTCGTTTGGAACCCAAGTTGCCCTCGAAGCGTATCGGCTGCGTCCTCAGAAAGTGGTCGCAATGGTTTTCATCTGCGGGAGCTTTGGTCGCGTCACGCATACCTTTCATGGCTCGGATCTCTTGGCCAACGTGCTGCCCGATCTGATCGCATTTGTCGGGCGCCATCCCAAGCTCGCTCGGGGCTTATGGTCGCGCGTGCCGCCGCGGGTTGCGCTCAAGGTGGCACTTATGACAGGCGAGATTGCGGCCGACAAGATAAGGGTGGAAGACGTTGAACCGTATTTCAGACACGTGGCTCACGTCGATTTTAAGATGTTCCTTGGCATGCTGGCCGCCGCCGGTGAGCACTCAGCAGAGGATCTTTTGGCGGAAATTAAGGTGCCCGTTTTGCTGATCGCCGGTGAAAAAGATTCCTTCACTCCCCACTCCATCTCCGAAGCTATGGCTGAAGCGATTCCAGGGGGTGAGCTGTTCACGATCCCGAATGGCACTCATGTCGCACCCCTCGAACACCATCTGCTCGTTCACGAACGGATCCGGCGTTTCACCGAGCAGCATCAGCTCCTGGGGGCACCTTGACTGAGCCCATCGATCCCCAATCGCTCTCCGCTCTTTTGGGTTTGCTAACTCACGACATGCGAAATCCGCTGTCGGCACTGCATAGTAATCTCAACTATCTCTCGACAGCGCTTGGCACGATTGATCGAGATCTCAAAGAGGCCGCTGTAGATGCCGTGGCTTCTTGCGACGGCTTGATGCATGTGATTGAGAACATGGAAATTCTGTCGTTTCATGTTGCGGAGGGCTTGCCCTTGCCGCACGTGGCGGTGGGATTTTCTGCGTTCGTCACCGAGGTGGTGGAGCGTTCTCGGCTTGCCGCTGAAAGTCACGGCGTAGCCGTTGAGTTCTTGGATCAGGTGCCGCGCGGCGTGCGGGTTCGCTCCAATCGACAAATGTTGGCGCGAGCCGTCGAGAATCTGGTGCGGGGAGCGATTCAGTACTGTCCTCCAGGAACGGCGGTCAGCGTCGTTGCCAGGAGTGAGGGGGGGCGCTGTTCGGTCGAAGTCACAGATCTCGGGACACCGCTCCAGAACGCCGAGTCAGAAGCGCTCTTCAGCGTGGCCGGTCAACTGAAATCAAAGACGGGAGGAGCTGGGCGCTACAGCCGCGGGCTCGGTTTCCTGTGTGTGAAGATCTGTGCCGATGCGGCGGGCGCCGAGGTAAAAGCGCTCACGTTGCCGGCGGGTCAGGGCTTCGAAATTAGCCTGCCTGTTTACGGCTGAACGATCGCCACCGTGTCTGGGTTGCGATAGAGCAGCTTGCCCGTTTCGCCCGGACAACCCCAGCAAGAGCTGAAGTGCAGCCGGGGACGAATCGATGGGCTATAGGCTAACGCTACTGGGCCGACTTCATCTTTGAGGATGAAACTCGAAGCGAGCTTGTAGTCGTCTTTGCCGAGTACGTAGTAAGCCAAGACGAAGGAAGTGTCTTTGCCCGAACGAGCGGTCACGATCAGGTATTCTGCTCCCGCAACGGGACGCCACAGCAAGGGGGCAACGGTGAACAGGAAGCCTTGGCGATCACCCGGTCCGCGCGCCACGACCGTATTGGCCGCATCGGGTTCGCGAAAATACACCAGATCAGTCGCCAGCGCGCGCGTGCGGGGCTCGGCAAGCAGCAGCTTTCTAAGCCGTTCCTGCGGCAAATTGGGTTTTTCGAAGGTGGCTTGCAGCGAGGGCGTGGGCATCGTGGCTGCGTTGGGGGCGCCATGGCAGCAGCGAAATCCAAGGTCAGTACTTTGAGTGTTGGCGGATGACGCACCTCGAAGGGCGCAGCGCGGGCCGTTATCTGGAGAAGGTGCAGCGCCTCGTGTGACGGACAGAAGCTTGCCGGTTTCGTCACGGACATCGCCGCGAACCCACTCGCGCACTTTTACGCCCATGGCGAGGACGTCAAATCCGGAAGCGCAACGCTGCGGAGTGGCGGAGCACGCATTTTCCCATTCGGCGCCGGTCACGTAAGTGTCGTTACCAGGACCTTTGCACGCGCGTTCCCATTCTAACTCCGTGCACAGCCGTGCCCCGGCCTCGGTGCAGAGGCGTTCCGCGTCTGCGCGCGTAACACCTGTCGCCGCGGGTAGCGCTGGATCGTTGGGGTAGGGAAGCCGATCGATTCGAAATGGTCCGAGTTCAACCTCGTAACGAAGCGGTTCCACCTCAGGGAGCCGCCCGCGCTCGCCGGGCAGGGAGCCCGCTAAGAACGCCCCACCCGGGATGTCCACAGCCTCGTGAGCTACCGCTTCACGCTTGGGGATCTTCACCCGCGTGAGCGATGATTTTCGAGCTTCAGTCTTAGGCTGCGTGGTCGGTGGCTCCTTCTGACATGCAACGCCAAGCATGAGGTAGAGCAGCGGTCCGCCGAAGCCTCGGCGAACGCGCATCGGGCGACAAACGGCGAACCAGCTGACCACCTTCCGAGAATGGTCAGCCCCCCTTTGCGAAGCAAGTCCAAAAGGCCCGTGGCGTTGGCACGCTGTTGTGGCGCAGCGTCGGGAGAAGCTCGTCGAGGAAACCGAGTGCGTGCTAGCCTTCGGCGATGTCGCACCCCCTGGCTGCCCATTTGGCCCCGCTTATCGACCAGGACCTTGCGGAGCTGCGGCTGATTGTGGCGCGCTTCGTTGCCAGCGAATCGGATCCGGAAGAGCGCCAACGCTTTCGGTTGTTCGGGGCACGCTTGGGAGCCTTCAAAACCGAATTGGCACGCAAATCTCGTGTGCCAAGCTCCGAGGAAATGGAGTTGGCGCTCACAGTTTTGTTGGTTACCCAAGTTGCCAATCCCGCCCGGTTGTAGTTCCCTCTCCCGCCAAATCCGCTATGCCGCCTCGCCTGCCCCGCACCGCGCATCAACCTGAGTTCCAGGTTGGGCCCGACACGTATGTGATCATCAGCTACACGCTTTATGACGCCGACGGCGAGGAAGTCGCCACTTCTGTGCCTGAAGGCCTCGGCTTTCTATTTGGCTACGGACAGCTGCCCCAGGTGGTTGAAGCGGCGCTGGCGGGCGCCTCCAAAGGCCAAACCAAGAGCGCAATTCTTAAGCCAGAGGATGCATTCGGTCGGCGTGATCCGGAACGCGTGATCGAGGTTGAGCGCGCCGAGCTCCCAGCGGATGCCGAGGTGGGTGATCGCTTTGATGCGGAAGCTGAAGATGGCAGCGTGCTCCTGCTTGGCATCCTGGAGCTCACGGAAGACGTGGCCGTGCTGGACACGAATCACCCTCTGGCAGGGCAGGAAATCCGCATTGAGGCAGAAGTCGATGAGGTGCGCCCAGCCTCCGCGGAAGAATTAGAGGCCGCCCAAGCGGAGTTGGCCGAGGAGGACCCCGAGCCGAGACTGATCCCGCCAGGCCGCTTGCTTCGCGGGGCCGGAAGACGCTAGGAGGAGGGGTCAAGGAGCTAAAAATGAGAGATCAGATGGACCTAGCCAAATTCGATGTACGAGTTCGCGATCGCCAACTCCGTCGGGGCGCACTCACGCCGGAGGCTGTCGCAACGCACTTAGAGGCTCTGAAGGATATCGCCGACCAGGCGGAAGAAATCCCTTTTCCGCAGCCAGCGCTGCTGTCTGCCGAGGCCCTTTCAACTCCCGAACTCCGATCCGTCGCGCAAATCGGATCACGAGCATCGGCCGCATCCACGTCGAGCGTCGAAGAGGATGTCGAAGAGGATGAAGACGACGAAGAAGATGAGGACGACAAGGACGACGAGGACGATGAAGAGGGGGACAATGAAGAGGAGGCCGAAGACACGGGAGAAGCAAAAAAGGTAGATGAATGAGTGGAGAGCCGCGCTCTGGTTCTGGCGTGGACCACGAAGGTGCTGAAGAGCCATTGCCCGCAATCGATCTGGCGACCTTCATTCTGTCGCTGAGCCACTCTGCCCAAGTCCATTTCGGCGACGCGCCCGGTCCTACGGACGATGAGACGGTGAGAAATCTTGCCATGGCGAAGCAGTCGATCGATTTGCTGCTGCTCCTCCAAGAGAAGACTCGCGGCAACCTGACTGGTGAGGAGGAACGTTTGCTAGAGCAGACGATTTATGAGCTCAAGTGCCGCTTGACTGATGCCTTGGCCAAGCGAGCCGGTCAGGCCTAGTTCCGGTCAAGCCGATTCTAGGTAGCGTTTCTGAAAGGGGGGATTCGCGGGGGGTGCTTCGTAGCATTGCGGTAATGGCTGCAACGCTTCTGCACGGCTGCTGTTCGCTCGAATCTCCTTACGAGGCGGTGCCAGTTCGGCCCGCCCATTCGTCGAATCTGCCAAACCACGACCAAAATGTCCGGGGGCTGAATCAATCAGCGCCGCGTCCGTCCAAACCCCAGAGTTCAGAGGTTGAGCTCAAGAAGGATCGCGAGCTTGTGGAACTAGCAAGAACTGGCAACAAAGCTGCATTTCGCTCCCTCATCGAGCGGCACCAGGGGCGCGCGTACGCCATCGCCCTGGGCCTGGTCCGGGATGAGCAAAACGCACGTGAAATCGTCCAGGAAGCGTTCCTCCGCGTGCACCGAGGGTTGGCTCGCTTCAATGGCAGCTCAAGTTTTTTTACCTGGCTCTATCGCATCGTAACGAACCTTTCGATCGATCTGATGCGCAAGCCGCTTCGGCGCGAGACACCTTTTGAGGAAGGCATGGAAAGCTCGTTAGAAAGATTTCCCGTTCTCTTGGCTCAGCTCCCGGGTGCGCAGCCGTTCGAGGCGATTCGACGCCAGGAGATCGCGTTGCGTGTGCAGCAGGCTTTGGATGAGCTGCCGGTGTATCACCGTGCCGCGATCGTGATGCGGGAATTGGAGGGGTTGAGCTATGAGGAAATGGCGTGTGCGATGAACGTGTCCAAGGGCACGGTGATGAGTCGGCTGTTTCATGCCCGGCAGAAGTTGCAGCGCGCGCTGGCTTCCTTCTATTCCGAGCAGATTGACGGAAGGCTGGTCGAGGCGCGGGACGGATGAAGCCAAGGTTTGGCGAAGTGCTGGTGCGTTTCCATGATGGCGAGCTCAGTTGCGCGCAACAGGTCTCCGTGAACGAGCGCCTGGGACGAGATCCCTTTGCGCGGGCTCATCTGAAACGCCTCCAACAAACTCGAGAGGCACTCAACACTTGGGCAAATGAGCGGAGCCGGAGCGCTGATCTGGCGGACGCCATCATGGCTCAACTTGGTGGGATCTCCGAAAGACCGAGTCATCCCTCCGAGCTGTCGCTCGCTTTTTCTAAGTCCAGTATCTTGGCGCTGCCAACGTAGGATTTGGTTTCGTAGCGCGTGATGTTGCCTACTTTACGCACGATTTCCGCCATTCGCTCCGCTTCCGAGATGATGATGTTGGCGGCATTGGCGAGCTTCTCATCCCCGGTGAGCTGTCGGCGTAGAAGCTCTGCGTAGCCAATCACACTCGTGAGGGGCTGATTGAGTTCGTGGGCAGCGGCGCCAGCCAGCTCGGCCAAGATGGCATGCTTTTCACGCGCATGCAGCTCATCTTCGGCCCGCTTGAGGCTTTCCTCCATCCGCAGGCGATCGCGAATATCCGTGAAGATGCCCACCGAGCCGATGGGTTTGCCGTTATCGATCACCAGCGACGCCGAGAGAATCACGGGCACGACGTCGCCATTCGCATTCAGCATATCAACGCGTTGATCCTCCAAGCGTCCGTACCCGTTGACGTCTGGATCGCGGATGCTCCGCATGATCTGGCGCGCGACTCCCTCGGGGTACAGGGTTTCGACCTGGAGCTTGCCGATCACTCTGTTCGCTGAATACTGAAAGATACGTTCTGCGGCGCGATTAAAGAGCAACACCGTCCCGTTTAGGTCCGCCGATACGATGCCGTCCACCGAGCTGTCGATCACTCGTTCCAAAAATTCTTTGGTTTGTTTGAGTTCGACGGCCGTGTGTCGCTCTTGAGTCACATCGCGGAAGCTCAGCAGGATTGCATTTTCTTCATGCATCACCGAGCTGAAAGAGACGTTAACGACCATGGACTCGTCCGCCTGGGTACGAATCGTGATATCCACTGCTCTCGGGTAAATCCCCTCGGCGAACCCCTTCAGCAGTCGTTCAGTGCGTTGATCGTGGCCCGGCAAAAACAGATCTGAAAGCGTCATGTTCACCAGCCGCATTTCTGAAAATCCGGTGATTTCCCGAGCGCGCGGGTTGGTGAACAAGATCTGACCACTGCGGCTTGTGACCACAATGCCGTCCGCCGAGCTTTCAAAGAAATCAGCGTAGCGTTGGAAGAGTTGGACGCGCCTTTCCGCCTCGGCACGCGCGGTGGTGCTCAATCGGGTGGCGTCTCGGAGCGACTGGACCACGCGTGCGTTCTTCAAAGTAATGGCTGTCGCGTTGGCGATCGTATTGGCGAGCGACAGCTCATAATCGTCGAATACGCTCAGCTCCTTGGCACGCAAAAAGATGGCACCCATCGGCTCCCGCTCGAACAAGATTGGAAACAGGGCAGAGCTGCGAAACGGCAAACGTTTTCCAGAAGCACGCACGCCCGCGAGCAGCTCGTGGACATGTGTGTCGGGAAGCACGAGCGAAAGCCCGCTTTCGAGCACCTCCGCCACTTCGGGATAGTCGTGAAGCGCGATGGGGCGATCGACGATGCCCGAGTCGTCGTTGCTGGCCACCACGTGACCCGTTCCAGGTTCAGCAAAGAGAATGATGCTTGCGCGATCCACGCGCATCAAGCGCGCGAGCTCGTCGACTACGATGTTGAGGGCGACGCGCACATCGGGAGTCGAAGCCAGAACCTGAGAGAGCCTAAGTACCGTGCTTTGAGACACCTCTCTGCGCCGGATGCGCAGCAGATAATCCCGCGACCGCAAGAGACCTTTCACACGCGCTAACAGCTCAACCCGGCTAAATGGTTTCTGGATGAAATCGTCAGCGCCAGCGCTGAAAACGCGTTCCACGACCGCTTCCGAATGAGTTCCTGTCACCATGACGACAGGCACCGCGTCAAAGCGGGCTATTTTTCGGACGTGGCTCAGTACCTTGTAGCCGTCGGCATCTGGCATCACGAGGTCCAAAAGGATGAGCGAAGGGTCGTGCGCAGCGAGCCAAGCCAGCGCGGCGGTGCCGGAATCAACGGTAGTGCAGGAAATGCCAGCTGATTGCAGGACTTCGACGAGGTGTGTCTGAGTCACCGCGTCATCATCAACAACCAAAACAGTCGGCGAATCCAAGTCGGGCTAGTATGCTTCAGCTTCTAGTGTGGCTCCACTCCCGTTTCGAGCGGGCGTTTCGAGCGGACACTCAGCTTACATTGGGGCTGTTTGTGGGCTTTCCCCATCGCCGAGCTTTTGGACATCTTCGACCGGGTAACCAAGTGCTTTCAGCCCAGGGCGGATGCTGGCGGCGTCGCCGACTATGGCGATGGTCAGCGTCTTGGGAGTGATGAACTCAGTTGCGGCGTGGCGGAGAGCGTCGAGTGGAATGGCTTGAATTTCTGCGGCTAGCTTCGCCAGTTGATCCAACGGTAGATCATGAACGAAGAGCTGAACCAAATCCGCCGCGATGCGGTTAGTGTGACCCAGGTGCTCGACCAACGAATGCACGATATCGGCTCGGGCTCGATCCACCTCATCTGAAACGAGTGGGCGTGGTGTCGTGGGCAGACCCAAATCGGAAACCTCCCGAACGATTTCACGCACCGCATCCGCTGTGAACTTGGTCTCTACACTGGTGGAGATCGCGAGTGCTCCGAAATGGCGGGTTGCTAGGTAGTTGCCAAAAGCTCCGTAAGTGTAAGCCTTATTTTCGCGGAGATTTTGGTTCAGGCGCGACGTGAAAAGGCCACCAAAAGCCGTGACCAAGAGCTCTCGTTCAGGGTAGCCCGGAGCTCCCCGCGCAGGCAGCTGGTGGGCAACGAAGATGGCACTCTGGGGCGAGCCCGGACGGTCCAGCAGGAGTACTCGCGTTCCCGTTGCAGCTGGCAGGGTTGGCAGTAGAGGTCGCGGCGAGTCGGCCTGTTTCCGCCAGCCACCAAAATGTTTCTGCACCAGCTTGGTCAGTGTGGTCGGATCAAAATCACCCACCACATTCAGGCTAGCATTGCCGGGCAGATAGACTGCGGAGTGGCAGCGCACAATATCTTTTACCGTGTAATGAAGGAGGGCTTCAGGGTAGCCGTGAACCGGTGCGCCAAGCCCTTTGCCGAGCAGTGCTTCAAACCCAATGATGCTCGACAGCGAGCGTGGATCTTGAAGTGATTCTCGCACGTTGTCGACCCACTGCGCACGAACCCGGTCGAACGTTTTTCCGGAAAATGCCGGCTTTATGGCGACTTCCGCGAGCAGCGCGAGGGCCGCATCGAGATCGGCCGGGAGTGCCTCAATGCTGAGGGTGGTGCCGTCTCGACCCGTGTCAACGGCGAAGTCAGTGCCGAGTGCCTCGATCGCTTCGGCCAATTTGAGATCCGGATGAAGCGTCGTGCCTTCGGTGAGCATGCGTGCGGTGAGCGCAGCGAGACCAGGCTTGTCATTCGGGAGGATTTGGACATCGTGTCGAATCACGACGCTGAGCGAGAGCGTGCTGGCTTGGGTCGGCAGCGAATAGAGCCGGAGGCCGTTCTCAAGCGTCTGTAGGCGAGGAGTAGGGAAGCTGAGTGAGGATTTGATCCCGGGCGTGGGAATTTCTAGTCTCCAAGCTGCAGGGTCTTTGGGTGCGGAAGTTGACGTTGACGGCGGCTTTTGTGAGGGGCTTTTTGCCGATTTTACCGGCGCGCAACTGGGCGCGAGCAGCAGGGCAACGGCGCTCAGTGTTGTCGCGATACGTGCTCTCATTGGGCGGCTCCCTTGGCGGCGGGCGGGGTCTGATTCGGGGCGTTGGGCAGCGTGCGCACGAGCACACGGTGTTCGGGGCCTAGGTATTTTTGGAGTGTGGTGTGTATTTCGCTGGAGGAAATGTTGCCCATCCGAGTTAACCACGTCTGGAGGTGCGCGGGGCTTCCGAGGTAGTGGTTCAGTCGTTGCAGAGTTCCCGCGCGACCGCTATCTCCCCCTGACCCATTCAGGTTCTGTAGGTCGCTCAGGGTGGAGAGCAAGAGCTTGTGTTTGGCGCGTGCCACTTCTACTTCTGTGGGGCCCTCCTTTCGCAAACGGTCGAGCTCGCGTTGTAGCAATTTTTCCAGTTTTCCTGGATCGCCTCCGGCCGTGCCGACGGCGCTTGCCTGGAACATGCTGTCGGTGGCGGTCGAATCCAACCAAGCGGTTACGCTTGACGCCACTCGCGCTTCGGTGACCAACGCGCGATAGAGGCGGCTCGTTTTGCCATCGGCGAGGATCGCGGTCGCAACATCCAGAGCTAAATCCGCATCGGAGAACGCGGCAGGCGTTACCCAGGCGACAGCAACTTGGGGCAAGCTGACGCTCTCACGTACGGTGAGGGCTTGTGGTGGCGGCAGCCGTACTGGGAAGTCTTTGCGGCAGCCCGGCTCCTCTACGAGGGAACAAGGCGGGGAGGGGCGAGGCAAAGGAGCCTGGCCCTGAAGGGGCCCAAAGTAGCGGCCGATCAGCGCTTTAGCGCGTTGCGCGTCGAAGTCGCCAGCCAGGGTAAGTGTGGCATTGCTGGGCGAATAGAAAGCTTTGAAAAACTGGTCAACGTCGGGAAGCGTGGCGCGCTTGACGTCACGTTCCGAGCCAATCGCACCATCATGAAACGGATGTCCCACAGGGAAAACCGCGTTCATCAGTGTCAGATAGCTCGCGCCGTAGGGCGCGTTCTCGTAACTCTGACGGCGTTCATTGAGCACCACCTGGCGCTGAACATCCAGTCGCTCTTGATTAACCGCGTCGAGGAGAAATCCCATCCTGTCGCTTTCGAGCCACAAGCCGAGCTCAAGATACTCGGAAGGCACCGTTTCAAAGAAATTGGTGCGATCCCAAGAGGTGGTACCGTTCACGTTGGTGGCGCCTGCGGCTTCGAGCAAGTGGTCGAATTGGTGCCCCACGTGCTTGGAACCTTCAAACATCAAATGTTCGAACAGGTGCGCAAATCCTGATCGCCCTTCGGGTTGGTTCACAGGTCCAACGCGGTACCAAATATTGATCGTCACGCGCGGGAGCGACTTGTCTTGGTGAAGAATCACCTCAAGGCCATTTGGCAGTGTCAGCTTCTCAGCTGAAATCGAAACGAGTGCTGCCGGGGGGCGGACGCCAGGGGGCGGACCATCCTGAGCGCCTACGAATCCGCTCCGGGCGGTGAAACCTAGGACAAGCACGGCTACAAGGAATCTTGGGGCTGACACGGACTCAGCTTAGGCCTTTTTGGGCAATTTTGAAGGGGTTGCTCCGCGCGTGCGCGAACACACGCCCGCCGAACGCGAGCCGTGATCCGGCGGTAAGCCTTCGGCTTGCTCGGTTGATGCCCACCCCGCTGCCGCGAAGCGCGGCAGCCGTCCCTTTTCGCTCCTTGGAAGATAGTAAGCATGCTTACTATCTGGTGTTCGACTTTGAGATAGACGTCACGGACAAGTTTGGGAGCACTTGGGGATGCTCACCCTCTTCTGCGCAGGTGCGGCGGAGAATCTCCATGACTGCTCATTTCAAAGAAAGCGCAAGATCTATACCGCTGGACGAGGGGCGGAGCGAGATGGCCGCGCTTTCCTCTGCCTGCGGAGCGTGCTAGCGAAGCACGCGGTATGTCAGGTCAAGGTCCCGGTTTTGGCAATCAGCATCCAGGCAACGGACCGGGTTATCCTCCGCCCCCAGCAGGCTATCCGCAGATTATGCCAGGCTATGTCCAGCCGCTCCGGAAGGACAAGACGCTTCTTTACGTGGGTCTTGGCTGTGGCTTTGTGGTGCTGTTGCTCGTGGCGTCCGTAGTCGGGGTTGGCATCTGGGGCTATTTCAAAGCGAAGAGTGCCATGGAAGCAGTGTCTCACGATTTTGCGCGCCTGGGGACGACGTCTGGCAAGGCTGACGCACCCGGCGGCGTGATTTGCGTTCAGGCGAGTAGCTGTTGTCGGAAGGTGATGCGGAGGCTTAACAATCAGAGCGAGTACGAGAAATGTGATAATTTCTTGGATGCCTCGACGCTCGTCTGCCAAGCGCAGCTTACCGCTTTCGCGCTTGCTGCGAACAATTTAGATATTCAGTGTGCGGAGGCGACGCCTGGTGTTCCGACGGCGCTCCCCTCTGCGCCCTCCGTGCCACCGGTCTCGCCCTCCGTGCCGCCTGCAGCAGGTCGGCCGCGACACTAGTCCGTGCTTCTTTCGCACAGCGCACGTGCGGCCTCGACGATGGCTGGAACTTGGACAAGAACGAAATTCGCCGCCTCCCCGAGTGGAATGAAGCTATTTTCGGCTGCGATTCGGGAGAGCACGGCGTTCGGGAGTTGGAGCGCGAGCAACGTAACAATTGCCTCCGAGACATTCCCGTTCGCGCGGCATTCGTCGACGATCAGGGCGCGCCCGGTCTGTGCCACGTGAGCCAGGATGTCGGCTTCGGGGAGTGGTGAGAGCCAGCGGAGATCGAGAACCCGTGCCCGGATGTTGTGCAGGGTGGCTAGCTTCTTTGCAGCTTGGAGGCTCAAGTGAACGCCATTGCCGTAGGTCACGAGAGTGAGATCCGGTGCGTCCGGCTCGTAAATCCGCGCTTTGCCGAATGGGGCAGCACTCGCGTCGTTCGCTAGCCAGAGCCCATCGCCGAGCTCGTGGAGATCTTTGGTATGATAAAGAGCGATGGGCTCCACCATCACGACGACGCGCTGTTTTTCGCGAGCCAAAGCGAAGGCACTCTTGAAGAGTGCCAGTGCATCGTCCGCTCGTGTGGGGACAGACACCACAAGTCCTGGAATGTCGCGCAGTACGGCCAGCGAATTATCATTATGAAAATGCCCTCCAAAGCCCTTTTGGTAGGCTAGGCCAGCGATCCGCACGACCATTGGATTCTGAAACTCGCCGTTCGAGAAGAAGCTGAGCGTTGCCGCTTCGCCGCGCAGTTGGTCTTCGGCATTGTGCAAGTAAGCCAGGTACTGAATTTCTGGGATTGGCAGGAAGCCTAGTGTGGCGAGACCGAGTGCCAGCCCCAGGATAGTTTGTTCATCGAGCAGCGTATTCCAAACCTGCGTCGGCCCCGCCTTCTGAAAGAGCCCCTTGGTGACTCCATACACACCGCCCTTTTTTGCGACATCTTCCCCGAAAACCAACGCGTCCGGATCAACGGTCAGCGCCGTGTCGAGCGCTCGCTGGATCCCGGCGGCCAACGTAAGTTTTTCGTCTGATGCGGAGAGCGGTGGGTTGAACGTTGGCAGCGAGCTCACCCAACCAACGCTGACATCGGTATTGAGCGCCTGCATCACTTCGCGCGCGGAGCCAAGCTTGGGCCGCACGATCACTTCTCGTAGCTTGCGATCCACACGCTTCTGGATCGCGCTCTCTAGGCTCAGTACTTCTTCTTTGGCGATGCGCCCCGTTTCGACCAAGGTCAACCCAAAACACAGCAAAGGGTCATGTGCCAGTGCTTCTTCAAGCTCTTCGCGCGAGCGATAGCCTGTGTCGACATCGCTGCCAGCGTGGCCCAGGAGGCGGTAACATTTGAGATGGAGGATGGCGGGTTTGCGGGTCTTTCTGCAGTACTCAAGGGCGCGTGCGGCGGCGCGATAGCTGGCGTCAATGTCCCAACCTTGTGCATGGAAATAGTTGAAATGGGGCAGCGCCTTGAGGCGTGTTTCGACCCAACCTTCGGGCGAACGCACACTGATCCCAAGGCCGTTGTCTTCGCACACGGCGAGCCATGGCAGTTTGAGATTCTGGTGCACCGTGTAGGATGCCGCATTCAGGGCGCCGAGTGCGGTGCTGTGATTGATGCTCGCATCGCCAAAAGAAGCCAAGATCACGGCATCTTTCGGGAATTGTTCAAAGCGGCCTTGTTGGTGGCGTCGCGCTAGCCCAAACGCCAATCCGAGGGCGCGTGGCAGGTGAGAAGCAATCGTGCTCGTCTGCGGAATGATACCGAGCGCTTTGCTCCCCAGCGCCTTGTGGCGGCCTTGGCACAGCGGATCGTCTTTGGATGCGACGAGCGAGAGCAAGATGTCGTTGATCGGATCGATCCCGGGAACTTGCCGCGAGCGTTCAACTTGCACGGCGGCGTCGCGGTAGTGCAAGAGCGCCAAATCTGTGGGTCGCGTGAGTGCCCCGAGCACCACGTTGCCTTCGTGTCCTGCACTCGCGATAGTGTAGTGACCGTGTGAGGCTTCGCGCAGCTCCTGGGCGGCCCAATCCAGATGTCGAGTGATCAGGATCGACTCAAGCAAGCGTCGCGCTTCGTCCACCGGCAACGCTTCCGGCGCTATGGGCTTGGAAGTGGGATGCGCCTCGGCGATTCGGGTTCGAAACTGCTCCAGCGTTTCTTTGACGCGCATCGTCTATGAATACAATGAAACGCCGCGAGTTTCACGCAAGGAGGCTCATCAGGTCCTCGCGGGTCAAGCCCTGGCCTACGGCGCCTGGCGTTAAAGCCGCGTCCAAGAGGGAGCGTTTCTTCTCCTGGAGGGCGAGGATCCGTTCGTCGATCGTATCTTTCGCGACCACTCGATACAGGAATACGGGGCGTGTCTGGCCGATGCGGTGTGCTCGATCCGCAGCCTGATCTTCAGCAGCGGGATTCCACCAGGGATCGAGCAGAAAGACGTGATCGGCGGCGGTAAGATTGAGCCCGGTGCCGCCCGCCTTCAGGCTGGCCAACAGAATGCTGGCGCCGGTATCGCTCTGAAAATTGTTCACAACCTCCTGGCGGTTGTCGGTGGCGCCATCCAAACGCACGAAGCTTGCATCCCGTGCATGCAGCTCGGGCTCGACCAAATCAAGCAAGCTCGTCCATTGTGAAAATACAATCGCTTTGTGGCCTTCGCCAATCACATCTTCAAGCCGCTCCATCAAACAGGTGAGCTTCGATGAGCCCGTGTGGTCCTTTTTTCCAGGGAGCAACGCAAGATGGCAAGCGGCTTGGCGTAGGCGAAGCAGCGCTTCGAAAACCGCGAAGGTATTCCCGCCGTCTCGAAATTGAGCCAAAACGTCGCGTGCGGTGGATTGTTGAATAGCCGTGTAGATCTCCCGCTCGTTAGGCTCCAGCTCCACGGTAAGCACGATGTCTGTCCTAGGCGGCAACTCGGGTGCCACTTCGCGCTTGAGGCGACGCAGTACAAATGGCCGAATGCGGCGGCGGAGGCGAGCCTGTGCGGTCTGATCGCCCTCTCGAATCGGAGTGGCGTAACGCTCCTGGAAATCCCGGCGTGTGCCGAGCAAGCCGGGATTGATGAAATGCATTTGGCTCCACAGATCGTCGAGTCGATTTTCGACGGGTGTGCCGCTCAGCGCGATTTTGAATTTGCCTTGGAGTCGGAACGCGGCGCGAGCCACTTGGCTATCCGGGTTCTTGATGGCCTGGGCCTCATCGACAACAATCGTGTCGAATGGCTCTTGGGCCAGTGTGTCGATGTCGAGTCGGAGGAGTCCGTAGGTGGTGAGTGTGATATCTGCGGTGGCGTCCAGCGTGCGCTCCGAGCCTTGATATAGTGCGACTTTTAGTGCGGGGCGAAAGCGTTGGATTTCCGCCGCCCAATTGAAGACGACGCTTTTTGGGCAAATAACCAGCGTTCGGCCCTGGATGGCGGCCAAAGTTTCGAGTGTTTTCCCGAGACCCATATCGTCCGCCAACAGCGCGCCCAGCTCCGCATTGCGTAAAAACGATAGCCAGTTAACTCCTAGGTGTTGGTAGGGGCGTAGGGTGGCAGTGAGGTCGCTCGGCAAGACGGCCTCGGGCAGCCCTTCGAAATTCTCGGAAAGGTGCTTCAAGCTCGAAAAATCGACGGGCAGGGGAAGCTCCAGCTCTTCGCACAGCTCAGCCACGATGGGAGCGGCGAGCTTCGGAAGCGCACCGTCTGTGTTACGGAGCGCCCAAAGCTCAGTGAGCCAGGGCCCGAGTTCAGCCAAGCGTGCGAGGGGCAGCTCGGCAAACCCGCCTCCGGGGACAGCAACCAACGACAGCCCTTCCTGCCAGGCGTTGAGAACGGAAGCCACCGGAACTGTTTTCTCAGGTGAGCCCTCAACGCTGAAGGTTAACGAAAGCTTGACGCCTTCGAACCCAACGGCCATGGCGAGCGGCTTCGGACCCTCGGAGCCCTTTCGAGTGGGGTGGAGCGTGCGCTCAAATGCCAACAGCTTCTCAGTGAAACGTGCGGCAAGCGGCCCTTCGTAGTTCACACCCCGGCCAGGAACGAGATTGAGCTCCGAGCGCAGGCGCTCGACTAAGTTGCGCTCCAGTACCAAATTACGTTTGGGAATATCCCCTGAAAGATGCACGAGTTGATCGCGATCCACGCGGGCCGAAGGCGGGTCACCGTACACGAGTAAGGGAAGCACGCTCAGGCCTTGCTCGGTGTTTTCTAGTTGAAATTCGATGCGCGGTTTCGTTTCGATCCGCTGCCGGCCTGGTAGAGCGCAGTGAATTTCTACATCCAGGCGCGCCTCCAGCTCCGGGAGCGCCCGGCTCACCAATTCGCCGAGTTTTTCGGGATGGAAACGTCGCTCGATAGGTAGCCGCTCCAGATTCATGCCGGTGAGCTCCATGCAGCCGAGGGGGCGGAGCACGCGGCCGAGCAGCGCCACGCCGGGGACAACCCGTTCCGTTAACCCATGCGCAGCTTCGACTCGCAACACATAGCTACCTTGGTTATCGCGGGTGACCGAAGCGCGTGGCATCAAAGGTTCGCTTTGGACGACAACCGGTTCACCCTCAAAGTGCACGTCTTGTGCGAGCGAGAGGGCTCTGAGGGTGTCCTCAATGCGGCTTAACACCAATCGTCCGGAGCGGCCGGCTCGGATAATATTGTCGAGTTCAATGTCGTGTTGCTCGATGGCCACGGTCACGTTCCCGGCCGCCACCAAGCTGGAAACAGCTACCCTGAGCGGCTCGGCCCGGCCTTCCGAGACAAGCTCGCGATCAAGAGAGAGCGCTGCGGGTTCTGGACGACTGAGAAGATAACGTACGTGGGCAGGCGCTTTGGTCTCGCTGTTTTCGGCGAGGAGTTCGGGTTGGGCGAGCGCGATGCTCGCGGCCACGACGTGGACGCAAGGATCGGTGCGGCTGTCGCAATCACAGGTCCATTCGAGATCCGTTGGGTACAAGACAACGGTCCAAGGAACCACATGGCCTGGGGCCCGCACCCTGAGCACGATCTCGCTTTCCGACTGCGATTCGCGACGCACCGTTTTTTCTCGAGCGAGCTTGGTCCCGCTTGTCGAGACAGCCGGGAGGGCGGCGGCGCGAACTGCTTGCATGAGCTTTTTCACAGGGGCGCGGGCTGATTAGCATCGAATGTGTTCCGGAACGAGACCGGGCTGTGTATGCTCGCGGCCTGCCATGAACGCTGCCGAGCCGAGCGCGTTGAACGAACTTCTCAAGGCTTGGAGAAGCGATCCAGAGGAGGACACCACCACTGCGCTGTGCGGCTATCTGGGTGCCACGCTTCAGGTGGCGCTGATTGATGAGGTCGGGCGCACCTCTGAACGGCGTTACGGTCAGAACGCGGAGGTGCTCATCGCCGTGGGCCGGATGTACCTCGCCGCCGGCATGTTACCGGCGGCCTGGCGGGTGTTGGCCTATGCCAGGCGGGCTGATCAGCATGACCCACGGCCGTTTCTCTACCTGACGGAGGTGCTCTTGCACCAAGGAGAAGCTACGCGCGCGAGTGAGCTCTTGCAGCGAGCTCTTGAGCATGGGGTGACGAGCGACGACATCCTCACTCTGAACGAGCAGCTCGTCGAGTACATGGAGGTGGAGCGAAGGGAGGGCGCCGGGGCTGTTGCTCAACACTTCGCCAGGGAGGTCGCTGAAAGGCAGTTGAAGGCGAGTGGTCCCGCCAGATTTTCGCGCTCGATGTCCTCCTCGGTTGATGACGACGACACTCAGATCCTCGCCGCGGACGATGTAGCGGCTGTTCGCCAAGAGCTTGAGCACCGTGAGCCTCTGCCTTCGGCCGTGGAGCTAGCGGATGAGGATCTCGTGCCGTACGAGAACGAGGCCGACCCCGAGCACGCACTCCGGGGTCGGGAGCAGTTGCATTCCGTCGATTTCGTCTCGGAACCCGAAATTCCCTTGAAATCGAGCCCCTTCTACGCGCCGGCAACCCAGCCCGCCAAGGAAGAACCCGCTCGCCCGGAGGAGGATAGCATCATCGTCGCTTTGGGAAATGTGCCCGGAGGACCACTGCATCGAGCGTCTGCACCGCCCCAATCAGCCACGATGCCACCGGCGCGCACCGCCCCTGCGGCGCCACTGACCGCGCGTCCTCTGCCCAGGCCACCGCTTCGACCCGCTTCACCACCGCCCCAAGAAAACCCGAGCACAAGTCCTCGACTCAAGGTGCAGGGGCTAGCTGCACCGCGACTTCCCTCGGGCATGGGCGAGAGCCGTGCGCCTTTATTCAAGGACGAGACCACTGCCCAGCGCCGTTTGAAGAAACCCCGGAGCCGGTTTCGGCCCTGGATTGAAGGTGTGCTCGGGGCGGCTGCGCTGGGCGCATCGCTACTTGCCATTTACACGTATTTTAGCGAGCAGCAGTTCTGGGATAAGAGGGAATTTCAGACAAGAGAGTTGGCGCAGCTTTCCGCGATCGTGCAGCGGGGTAATCCTGCAGAGCTGAGGACCCTTGATGCGCGGCTTTCGATTCTCGCCGGTGTTGCGGTTGAGCCCGCTCGGCTCGCTCAATTTCAGCTGCGGAGCTGTGTGGTTCAAACCTTGGCGCTGGGGCAGCCCTGCAAGGGCCTTGCGAAAACCCTGCGAACCGCCGAAACGGTGGGCGTTCCCCGTCGCTCAAGAGTCCCCGGTGAGCTGTTGTTGGCGATGGAGAAGGGTGATCTTGCGGGTGCCGTCGGGCTAGCACGGCACTTCGAGAGCCTGCTTGACCGTGACCCGTACTTTCAGTTGGTCGCCGGCAGTGTGTTTGAGCTCACTGCCGATCCTCGTGCCAAAGCCTTTTATCATCATGCGCTCCAGTTGGATCCGGGGTTGCGGATCGCGAGAGTGTTAGACGTCCGATTAACGCTTTTAGATCGCACTCGGAGCGCTTCGGTTTCGCTTCCGCCTGGACTCCTCGCGCCGCTCGCGGGAACGCTCGAAGCTCAGGTGATGGAAGCCTTTGCGCGAGGAGGGCTTGGGAGCATTCCTGAAGCGCAGCTCATGGCACCAGCGAGGGCACTCCTCGAGCTGGTAGAAGCTAGAAATCGCCTAAATTTAGGTCAGTTGGTGGCTGCGGGGGAGGGGCTGGAGGCCGCACTTCGTCGCGCCACAAGCCCAGCGGTAAAGGGCGCGCTCGGATTGATCGGGATTGAGGCGGGTCGAATCGATTTAGCGGAGCGTGCTGCGAGCAGTTTAGAACTCATTGATGCTGATGAGCCCACGGCACGAGTGCTGCGCGCTCGGGTGGCGCTTGTCAAAGGCGATGTGGGTGAGGCGATTCGATTGAGCGAAGAGCTCCTGGCTGATCACCTAGGTCAAACACATGTGGTCGATCTTGCGCTTCTTAGGGCCATGGTTGGCTATGAGGTAAATGACCCGGAGGCCGTGCGGCGAGCGTTAGCAGCTGTCGGCAGTGAGGTCGCCATGAGTGACCCATTTGAGTCTGCTGCCGTTGGGTTGCAGTTGCTTTCGGGTGGCACAGCCACGCATGGGGAAATCCAGGCGCTGCTCAGCACCGGTGCATTTGGGAGTGAGCTTGTGGCTGTCGATGCTGCCCTCGATGCCGGGGACTTGGAGCTTGCCGAAGAAGCGCTGAAGCGGTGGCCGGGGCTGAGCGAGAGGCCGCTTCATCTTCAGCGTCTGGCGCGCCTACGACGTTACCAAGGACGATTCCGAGATGGGCTGGATATCACAGCACGGCTCGCGTCGCGCATCGCCTCGACACACCGCCTGCTGACCGAACACGCGTTTCTGCTGATGGCCGCCGGGGAAACACAAACACTGAAAGAGCTTGTGAGTTCGTTGCCTGAGCCCAAGGAGCCCTGGCTAACGGCGCTGGTTGAGTTTGGCCCCCCTCAAGTGACACTTCGCATCCGCAGCTTACCACTTCTGGTTGAAGGCCCGGTGGATACGCGAATCGCAGCGGCTCGAGCCCTCGGGCTGGCGCGCGATCCGCGTGCAGGCCCTTTCACTGAAGGATTGAAGCGGGACTTTCCGAACAATCCAAGCGTAAGGCGCCTTTCGGTGCCCTAAACCTTTATTCGCTCTTGCTGTGGACGAGAGTCTTCGGGCCGGTTCGGAACAGAACGTTGATTTTCTCGGACTCCATAACTTCCGTGACAAAACCTTCGCCGAACGTTTTATGGATCAGCACTTGCCCAGGCTTAAATGTTCGATCGATCGTGTAGCGAACGAACGCCGCGGTGGCTTGTCCTGCGATCTTGGATTCCCAGTCTTTGATGTGGTCGCTCGCGGTCTTTGCCTTCGTCGTCTTGGGCTTCTTTGGGCCGCTGGTTGCGGAGCGCTGCGTGCGCAACACCAAATCGGCCTTGGCATCTGCTTGGGAGGCTCGGTAGTTATGCTCAGAGCTGCAGGTTAAGCAGATGACGCGTTTGGGGCGGGCTTCGATGAGTGCAACAATGCGATGGCCAAGGTCTAAACGACACTTGGTACACCAGGCATCGATCTCACTTCCTGCTACTAAGGATTTCACTAACTTTTCTCCGTCATTCAGTGGTGGGCTTGGGTCGAGCGGAATCGCGGGGGGTGCCAGAACCCGAAAGGGGTTGCTCCTTCTCGCTCAAGCCCTCCGAGCTGGCAGCCTGGGTGGCGGCTTTGCCTGGAGAGGATTCCTTCGGCACCACTCGTATCTCAGTTTTGATCTCAAGTGTGAGCCCAGATATCGCTCGTTTGATCTCTTCGGAGAGGGTGGTGCGTTGGAGGAATTCACGGACCTCGCCGGCCACCGCTCGATAGAGGCCGTGGCGGCCATCCTCCACCTGGGCCAGCAAGAGCGCGAGAGCCTCCTTCGGGAGCTTGAGATCGCTCACAAACTGTCTCAAATTTTCCGGTCCATCGCTGAGCTTTTCGTAGCCGGCCTCCAGCATGCGCCGAAGGAGCTCGGGCACGATTCGTTCGCGTTCGCGTTCCTCGGGTATAGAATCTTCCGGGGCGACCACGTGGTGGGAACTAACCCGCTCGCGTGCCTCAGTCAAACCGCTTGTGTTTTGCGTCCTTTTTGGCCGGACCCCGAGGCGGTCCAAATCCGGCCATTAACAGAAGGGTTCTCCGGTACTAGCTTGGGAGGAAGCTGCCATGAAATCACAGTTTGCCAGTCGCCGTGAACGGATCTTTGACAAGCTGGGTGGCGCGGTACTCATCGTGCCCGGGGCCAAGGTGGCGGTGCGGAACAACGATGTTGACCATGATTACCGGCAGAGCTCCGACCTGCAGTACGTCTCGGGCTTCGTCGAGCCTCATTCGGTAGCTGTGCTGAAGGGCGGTAAAGAGCCCAAGTTTTATTTGTTTGTCCAAAAACGAGACCCCGAGAGGGAGATCTGGGACGGTCGCCGAGCGGGCCTTGAGGGGGCTTGTTCCGAGTTTGGCGCCGATGTTTCCCTGGAGATCGGGGAGCTGGAAACGAAGCTCGTCGAGCTGCTCGAGAACACGGAGCGGATCTACTATCGCCTAGGTGTCGAGCCAGAGTTCGATCAAACGGTTCTGCGGGTCCTCACTCGGGTTCGGCAAAAGGAACGCCGCGGGGTGGGGTATCCCACTGAAATCGTCGACTGCGCGGTGATCTTGCACGAGATGCGGTTGTTTAAGGACCAGGCTGAGATTGAACTCATGGAGAAGGCCATCGAGATCACTCGGGCGGGGCATGCGGCATTGATGGCGGAAGCGGCGCCTGGCAAGTTCGAATATGAGCTTGAAGCCGCGCTCAATCAGGTTTTTCGGCAGAGAGGCGCTGAGCGTCATGCCTATTCGCCGATCGTCGGGAGCGGGCCGAACTCAACGATTCTTCACTACCGAGAAAATAACCGTCGCTTGGCCGACGGCGATCTGGTGTTGGTGGATGCCGGTTCAGAGTACGGTTACTACGCCTCCGACATCACGCGCACATTTCCGGCAAATGGTCACTTCAGTGCCGCACAACGCGAGCTTTATGAGCTCGTGTTACGCGCCCAGCTGGCGGCGATTGAAGCCAGCAAGCCGGAGGCGAGCTTGGCCGAAATTCATGACGCGGCGGTCAATGTGATCGCGGCGGGCCTGCTCGAACTTGGGTTGCTCCAGGGTGAGCTTGCGAAAATCATTGAGGATAAGCTGTATCAGGCGTTCTTCATGCACAAGACGAGTCACTACCTTGGAATGGACGTGCATGATGTGGGGGCCTATTCGTTGGCTGGCGAAGCGCGGCGCATGGCGCCCGATATGGTGATCACCGTCGAGCCTGGTGTTTACGTGGCTGCGGAGGTGGGCCTCGTGCCCGAGAAATATAGAGAAATCTACGCGAAGGTGCCGGAGCGCTATCGCGGGATTGGGATCCGGATCGAGGACGACGTCTTGATCACGGCAGAGGGCTGTCGGGTACTGAGTCAAGCCATCCCGAAAACCGTCGAAGGTATCGAGCAAGCCTGCAGGGGTTAGCGTGCACCGACCGCGAGTGGCTTTGAGCATTTTCGCCTTCTGTTTCGTGTACGGAACTGGCGCTCGGGCGGCGTCTGAAATCAGCGGCGGCGTCTCGGAGGGGCGGTCGACCGTTTCGGCTCGTGCGGATGCCTATTGGCATTGGATTTCGACGTTAAGCTTCGGACGTGGCCTGCGCCTCAATAATCCATATCGCCTGTCGACACCGCTTGGGAGTTCCAAAACCTTGGCCATCAGTGCGCCCTATTTTGATTTGGGTTTAGGGGGGCTGCTCGGAGATCCTGATGGGCTTCAGCAGGGTGGGGTGGTGCGCTTGTCGGTCGCGGCAAGCGGTGTCTCCCAGGAAGTCGTCACTCCGAGCTACCTCGGGCTTTATCGATTTCGTGGCGGCAAGATGCTTTTTGGTCGGGTGGGCGTGCCGGTGGTGCTGCGGCCTGATGCGAATTTCGGCGGTGAAATCGGGGCCGGTGGGTTGTTTTTGGTCCAGTCGAGCTGGGGCCTGAGCGCCGAAGCGAGCTACAGCCATTTCTTCGGTGCCGCCACGTTCGAGCGGTCGGCAACCGCGGTGGGGGTGCTGGCGTGTCAGGCCGGGCTCTGGTTCGACTACGAGGTGTTGCCATGAGTCCCCACCAGCCCAATCGTGGCCGGCTGCTGGCTCTCAGCTTCCTCGTGCTGTTCTGTACAGCACCGACACCAGGTGATATCGGCAGCTGCGGGCAAACGCCCACGTCGCTGGATGCAGGGCGGTTTTTTAGCAAAAAAGACGCGATCGATTGCGCCCAGTGCAGCAGCTGTAGGTTGAGGACCGAGGCATGTTTGCGTGCTTGCGCTGCGGGCAACAGTGCTCAAACATTTCCGGTCGGTTGTGTCCCACTCGTCCATGACGCACAGGTGTGCCTGCACGCGCTCGAAGTGGCCAGTTGTGAGAGCTATGCTCGCTATGTGCGCGAGGTGCTCCCCGAGGTTCCCACCGAATGCAATTTTTGCCCCGCCCAATGACGACGCCTGCTGCCAGTCGGCGTGGCCCAAGCAGAAGCCAGGGGCTGTTGGTTCTGCTTGTGCTTTTGGCGCAACCGGCTTGCACGCCCTTCCAACAGGCAACGCGCGGTATGGGCGAATACGAACTTTACCGCCAATCGCGGATCGCCAAGGCCCCAGAAGCACGCCTGCGCGCAGCTTGGGCTTACCTGAAGGCAGGCTATGCGGGGCCTTCACGGGCGGTGACAGAAGCCTGGTTTTATTCGAGAGAACGGCAGTTTTTCGCGCAATCGCGAGCGAGCCTCCAAGGAATTTCAAATTACCTCGGCGTGCTGCCCGACGGCCCCCATCGCGCGGAAGCTCAGCTGCGGATCGGGGAGCTCCTCAGCGAAGAGCGAGCAGAGGCGAAGAAGTCGAAGCAGCGTGCCCAACGTGACAGCGCGCTTCTAGCGGAGCTCGCGAAAGCAAGCGACGACCGAAAACGCTTCGTGCGTGAATTCTCAAGCTTGGTAGAGCGAATGCTCAGCCTCAAGTCGTTTGACATCAGCCCTGGCGAATTGCCATCCAAATTCAAGACCATCTTTCGACGATCACTCTCTAATGCTCTTTGCAGTCGAGAGCGTTGCTCTGAGCGTTTGGAGTTTAGATTTTCCATCCCAGAAAATCGGCAGCAAGCCGTGCGCAAAGCACCCTTCTCGATCGCGCTCAGGCTCGCCTCTGATGGTGTGGCGGTGGTCGAGCTAGGTGGCCCTCTGCTGTTCAGTCGTCTGTCCGAAGCGTTGTCGCTCCAACCCGTCGAGAGCGGGCAGGGGCAGGCCCGGATCGAAGCTCTTGCGCGCGTTATTTCGCTCGTCGAATTGCTCGTGGAGCCCAGAATGCCCGTGGAAAGCTGCGGCCGGCCCATTGAGAGCCCAGAGGTCCTGGTGCGCGTCTGCTCTGGAGTGAAGCTGAGTATGGTGCCCGCCGAGGGCAGCGAGGAAGACGACAGAATCGTGGTTTCTGCCGCCGGCAGTGAACCACAGCGCGATGCGACCTCGCCCTCTAAACCAGAACCTCAATTGCCGACGGTGCCAGCCACGCCTTGAGCGGCAGCTTGCCAGGCAGTTCGCCGTCAGAATCAATCAAGACCGATTCCCCACTCCGCAGCGCTTCAGCCTCTACGCGCGTTCCTCGAAAGACCGAAACTTTCCCGCGCTCGATGTGCGTACCTCGGTAGATGTGGCGGGAAAGTGCCAAGCTCTCGGCAAGCCCCAGATTCCCCAGCACCACAATATCCAGCAAGCCATCGCTCGGATCCGCCGCTGGGGCGATCTGCATCCCACCCCCAAAATACTGGCCGTTGGCTAGAGCCACGGTAAATATGGGACCTTCATGAACGACCTTCCCATCTACCTTGAGACGCACGGGGGCGTTGCGATAGGTCGCCATCGCTTGCAGGGTTCCGAGTAAGAACGCAGCCTTTCCACCTAACCACTTCGGCCCCTGATTGACCAATTCGTCAGTGTGTCCGCTGATCCCAAAGCTCAAAATATTGATGAAGGCGATGTTGGCAGGCTGGGAGTCGACCACCGCAAGTCCGACGTCCACCTTCTGAACGTTGCCTGCGAACAGCCGGCGCGCCGCATCTTCCGGCGAATCCGAAAATCCGAACGTCTTTCGAAAATCGCCACCGGTTCCAGCGGGAACCACGGCAAGCTTCGGACCTATCGCCACACCGCCATTTTCCAAGTAACCCTGCACGACCTCGTTGACCGTGCCGTCGCCCCCAATCACCGCGAGGCACTCGACCCCGCCCATTCGGGCCTCGCGCGCGAGCCGCGTCGCGTCCTTCGGGCCGGTCGTGGGTGTTACGGTGTAGGCGCTTCCTTGTGCGTCCAGCGCCGCTTTTAGGCGACCGAGGGCGGTGAGGGAGCGACCACTTCCAGCCTTTGGGTTTAGGATTATTTGGGTTTTCATTTTCAGGTGACTCGACAGCGGCCCCCGGGGAAGCGATGACTAACTTAGTTGCTCCCCTTCCAGGGCCCTTGAACCGCGAATCGTAGCGGGGTTATCGTCTGCGAGCGAGCATTGGGCTTTCCACTAACAACCTTCACACACAGGAAAATAAAGGTAACAGCATATGGCGACGGACGACGCGCGAAAACTCTTCGTGGCGGGTTTGCCGGACTCAGTCGACGAAGACGCTCTTCGCCAAGTCTTTGAAGCCACAGGTGGTGCCGTCGTGCAGGTCAGCGTTCCGCGTGATCGCGCGACTGGCCGGCCACGAGGCTTTGGCTTTGTGACGCTCTCTTCTGCCGAGGAAGCAACCCGTGCGCGAGAAACACTTGACGGATCGATGCACTCAGGGCGTTCGATCTCCGTAAGAGTTTTCTCATCTGATTCGCGGCGTGCTCCGGGGGAGGTTGGAGACACCCGTCCGAGGCCCGAGCAGCGCCCGTACACACCAGGTGGTGCCGGGGCTCCGGTTCCGGGTGCAGCTACCGGCGGTGGCGGAGCGCCAGGGGGCGCAGGCGATGATCGCTCAATTTACGTGGGGAATCTCCCGTATGATGCGGATCGCCCCGGGCTAGAAGCGTTGCTCAAAGAGCGTGGTGTGAATCAGGTGGTGCGTGTTCACATGCCCACGGGCCCAGACGGTCGCGCACGTGGTTTTGCGTTTGTTTCGCTGACATCTCCCGAAGCCGTTAACGAAGCGTTAAATCTGCTTCGCAATTTGGAAGTGGGAGGTCGGCGTCTGATCATCAATGCCGCTCACGCCCGAGGCGAGCGTCCAGAGCGGCCCGCAGGTGGTGGCTTTGCACCGAGGCCAGGCGGCCCACCAGGTGGTGGCTTTGAGCGGCCATCAATGGATCGACGGCCTTCAGGAATGGGTGCCGATTTTGGCGCACCCGCGCCTCAGCAACGGAGCTCATTCGATAATCGAGATTTCGAGGGACGCCGCGAGGGAAAAAAGAAAAAGCCCGAGGCGGTCAAGAAGAAGCAGGTGGCCGCTCCGGACGATCGTCGCAGGGGTGGGGGTAACAATTGGCGAACCGGTCTCGATTCCGACGACTGGAGTGACGACTGAGTTCAAGCACGCGGCTCGCAGATCGCGGGCCCAACATGAATTATCCAATAAAATCAAATGCTTGACTCAAGTGTGCTCTCCGGGGGAAGTTTGCCCGGGCTGATTGCGCTTCGTTTGCTCCCCGTGCTACCACCTGAGCCGATTGCACGGGCAAAACGACCCTAGATCCACGGTTTCGTTGATTTCCTCTTCGTTCCGCTGGGCTTGAAGTGAAACGTTACCGATGATCTTCGATTGGCTATACGGCCTCTTTTCCAACGATATGGCGATCGACCTCGGAACCGCCACAACGCTGATTTACGTCAAGGGAAAGGGCATTGTGAGCTGCGAACCCTCTGTGGTCGCGGTGCAGCGCGACGCCCGGGGCGAGAAGCGCGTTTTAGCCGTTGGGCGTGAGGCCAAGGAAATGTTGGGGCGGACCCCGGGCAACATCCAGGCCATTCGTCCGCTACGCGACGGGGTGATCGCCGATTTTGAGATCACTGAGGCAATGCTCCGCTACTTCATCAAGCGCGCTCACAACCGTCGGACGCTGGTCAAGCCTCGGATTATTATTTGTGTGCCGTTCGGCATTACTGAAGTTGAAAAGCGCGCTGTCAAAGAGAGTGCCGAGAGCGCCGGGGCCAGGGAAGTCTATTTGATCGAGGAGCCGATGGCTGCGGCCATCGGCGCTGGTCTGCCCATCACCGAGCCCAGCGGAAACATGGTCGTCGACATTGGCGGTGGCACCACCGAAGTCGCGGTGATCTCGCTTGCCGGAATTGTTTACTCGCAAAGCGTGCGTGTGGGAGGCGACAAGATGGATGAGGCCATCGTTGCTTACATGAAACGCAAATACAATTTGGCGATTGGCGAACAAACGGCCGAGCGAATTAAGATCACCATCGGCAACGCGTACACTCTCGAACAGCAGATGACGATGGAGGTTAAAGGGCGCGATATGGTGGCGGGTGTCCCAAAGACCGTCGTGATCAATTCCGATGAGATCCGAGAGGCCCTTTCCGAACCGTTGAACGCCATCGTTGAGGCTGTTTTACTGGCGCTTGAGCGGACGCCCCCTGAGCTTGCCGCCGATATCGTTGATAAGGGCGTGGTGCTCACCGGTGGCGGAGCTCTTCTGAAGAACCTCGACGTGCTGTTGCGCGAAGAAACGGGCCTTCCGGTGATGGTGTGTGATGATCCAGTCAGCGCCGTGGTGCTAGGGAGTGGAAAAGCGCTGGACCACATTGAGCTGCTCAAGGATGTCACGATCGGCTAGGTGCCGCGTGCTAAGCGGTTTTATCAACGTGGCGTCTTGAGCCGTGACCTCCTTTCGCCGACTCCGTGACATATTCCTGGTGGTGGTGCTGCTCGCGCTGCCCTTTTTCTTTTTGCGCGCAACGATTCGAGCGCCAGAGGACATGCACCCTCTGGACCGCACGATCAACAAACTTTCCGCTCCTCTCCAGTATGTCGCCGCTGCGGTGGCGCGCAGCCTCTCGGGGGTCATCAATGACTACGTCTATCTTGTGGACGTCAAGGATGACAACAACAAATTAGCTTACGAGAATGCGCGGTTAACACAACGGCTTCGCGAGCTAACGTCAGAGCAAGCTGAGAACCGCAGATTGCGCAAGCTGCTTTCACTCCGCGATACGGTGGGCGTTGAAACGGCGAGTGCGCTCGTTGTTGCCAAAGATACCTCCCAGTATTTCCGTGTTGCCCAGGTTGTTTTGGATCGGCCCGGTGTGCTGATTCGACCCAATATGCCCGTGATTTCCGTGGATGGTGCCGTGGGCACGGTGCTGCGCGTCTCGGGGGATAAAGTGGATGTGCGGCTCACCGTGGATAGCGGCAACGGGATCGATGTGGTGGTGGAGCGAACTCGCGCGCGTGGCTTAGTGCGGGGCACGGGTGATCCTGCTCGCTACACACTGCGCGTGCAATATATGGAGCGCACGGATCAAGTAGAGGTTGGAGATGTGCTGCTCACGAGCGGAGTAGGGTGTCGCTTCCCTCGTGGGATCCCCGTGGCGCGTGTGAAGGAGGTCAAGAAACGTGAATTCGGCATCTATCAAACAGTCGAGGCCGAACCCACGGTGGACTTCTCGAGGCTCGAAGAGGTTTTGATCACGCTCTCCGATACCAAGGAATGCGAACAGAAGCCGGACGTAAAGACGCGAAAGTAGCGGTACCATGCGAAATGCGGCCTATTTGTGTTTTGGTTTTCTGCTGATCTTGGTGCAGGGCAATCTCTACAGAATGTTTGGTCCGCTTGCAGCTCCGGTGGGTGCCGAAGGGTTTAGGCGATTCCTAGCTGTTCTTTCGGCAACGCCCAATTTGGTTTTGCCGGTGATCATTTTTCTTGGGGTTCAGGAGAGTTCGGTTGCGCGCGGGGTCGTGCTCTCGTTTGCATTGGGGCACCTCACTGACTTAATGGCAGCCGCTCCCATGTACTTATTCACGTTCGTGAGTGTTGCGATGTGGGGGCTGGCTAAGATCGCTGGTGTGCGCTTTTCCGCGCAGACACCGTTAACGCGCATCCCACTCGTATTCGGTTTCTCGTTGGTTGAAAGCGCGATTGTGCTCACCTTGCTTGCCATCTTTGGGACAGATAATCGTCGGCCGATCGAGCTCTTGCCCATGGTTTTCCCGCGCGCAGTGATGACAGCGCTGTTTGCACCCATGGTGTTTCATCTGGTCCAGAGGATCGCGGCCAGCACGGCCGTGGTTCGCTCAGCGGAAACAGGTAGCAACGCGTGAAGGGTCATCCTGTTTTCAAGTACCAAGAGCCAAGGGCTCGAGCGTTCGGGTTGCTGCCGTGAATTTTCCCGTTCAGCGCTCAGATGTCGGCGAATTTCGCCGGAGATTTCGCTGGATGGTGGTCGTCGTGTTGGTGAGTTTTCTGGCTCTTTTTGCGCGTCTGATGCAGCTCCAAGTCTTTCAGGGTGAACAGCATCGCGCCACGGCACGGGAAAATATCGTGTACCAGAACACCCTGGCGACAACGCGGGGAGTCATTCGCGATGCCATGGGTCGAGTGCTTGCCGCCAATCGACCCTCGTACAACGTTTACGGAGTTCCAGCGAAAATCGATCTGGAGAAAGTCTGGCCTCGGGCGGTGGAGCTCATGCGTCTGGGTGAGCAGGATGCGCGAGACCTGCGTGCGCGGATTGTTGCGATTCGGGCCAATAGTACACGTCTTGCGACACAGCAGATCCTCCTGGTCGCGGACGTGGACCGAGATGTCCTGGGTGTCCTCGCAACGAATGCAGATGAGCTACCAGGAATTGAGGTAGTCCCAAGCCCGATCCGTTACTACCCGTACGGCACGCTCGGGGCGCACACGATCGGACATATGCGCGAGATTGACGGCGAGATGCTGACTCGTGTCTCGAGCCGCGGTTACAAGCCTGGAGATCGGCTGGGTGCCACCGGTGTCGAACGCCGTTGGGAGAGCTACCTAAAAGGGCAGCGTGGGTGGCGCAAGTCCCTGCGAGGAGTCGGGAAAAATAAGAATCTTGACGACCTGGAAGCGCGTTACCTCGAAGAACCACGCAGCCTCGAGCCGGTACCGGGTAGGGACATCAGCCTGACTGTCGATATTGAACTTGTGAAGGCGATGGAGCAAGCAATGCGCGGGCAACTTGCGGGGGCGGCCGTTGTCGTGGATGTGCGCACCGGACGAATTCTCGCGGCACTCTCAAAGCCCGGCTTCGACCCGAACGTGTTGAGCGGCGGGGCAGGCAAGACGGAAGTGCGGGATGCCTTTCGTCGACTCTACAGCGATCCGCTCAATCCTATGCTCGATAAGACGATCTCGGCAACCTATCCACCGGGCTCAACGTACAAGCCTTTCAGTGCGCTTGCCGCCCTGGCCGAAGGCACCATCAAACCCACTGATGAAGTCGATTGCCGAGGAGGCATCGAGTACGGTCGTCGCTACTTCCGTTGCACGGGTGTTCACCGTCACGTCAACCTGCATGAAGCTATGGTGCAATCCTGCAACAGCTATTTTTACCAACTTGGGCAGGGAATCAACATCGATAGGTTAGCCCAGATCGGCATGGATTTTGGCTTCGGGGTAAGAACTGGCATCGGAGTTAATCCGGAGGCGCGTGGACGCATGCCGACGCGCAGTTGGTACACACATCACTATAAAGGTCAGTTCCTGGGAGGCTGGACGCTGCTCGCGGCGATTGGTCAGGGTGCAACCACCGTGACTGTACTCCAGTTGGCGCTTTCGTATGCGGCGCTGGCCAATGGCGGAACGCTGTACCAACCTCAGCTGGTTCGCAGCATCGAGACCAGCGATGGAACCGTGGTCCAGGAATTCCCGCCTCGAGTTCGGCGTGTCGTCGAGCTTGATCAAACGGACCTGTCCCTGGTGAAACAAGGGATGAAAGGCGTCATCATGGAAAAGGAGGGCACGGGCTACAAGTATCGAATTGATGGCATCGACATGGCAGGCAAAACAGGCACCGCCCAAGTCGATCGCGCAACGGGGCGAGGGGTGGATCAGCAAAAGGTTTGGTACTTTAATCGAGATCACGCCTGGTTTGCCGGTTATGCCCCAGCAGACTCGCCGGAGATCGCCATTGTTGTGCTGGTGGAGCACGGCGGCGGCGGCGGCAAGAATGCTGTTCCGGTAGCGATGAAGGTGGTGCAAACCTGGAATGAATTGAAGCAGAAACGCTTAGTGCAAAAGGTAAAGCCAGCTGGCGCAAGTCGGAGCCTAGTGCAGTGAGAAACAAAGAACTCTCGTTTAGAAGCGGTCCGCTTGTCGATATGCCCCTTTTGGTGGCGATCGTTGCGATAGCCACCTGTGGCCTGGTGAATCTGTACAGCGCCACGAGCCCGTACATCGGTTCCGGAACCCACGGAAGACTCGCGGACATTTACGTGTCGCAGATTTACTGGATTGTAGTGGGCGTGCTCTTGGGGGTGATCACCACCGTGATCGACTATCGAACCTTTGAGCGCTGGGCCACCGTTTTGTACTTGGGAGGAATTTTCTCGCTTGGGTTAGTCTGGGTTCTAGGCACCGACATTCGCGGCGCTTCACGCTGGATTCAGCTGGGAAGCTTCACGTTTCAGCCGAGTGAGTTCATGAAGATCGTCATCGTCCTGATGATAGCGCGCTACATCCACAACGACCCACAGACAGAGCCCCGGACCCTGATTGACCTCGCTCCACCAGTCGCGTTCGGACTAGTGCCCGCAGTGGTTGTCATGGCACAACCAGACCTCGGGACCGCCATAATTTTTATCGTGACGACCTTGAGCGTCGTTGGTATGACGAAGATTCGGCGTCGCAGCGTGCTTAACATTACCGTTGCCGCGGTGATTGGCATGGTGCTGTTTTGGAACTACCGCGGTTCCTTGCTGCACGGATATCAGCTCCGCCGTTTGGAAAGCTTTGTCAATCCAGATGCCGACAAAACGGGAGCAGCCTGGCACGCTCTTCAAGCGCAAACGGCAATTGGCAATGGCGGGCTCACTGGCGAGGGCTTTATGCAGGGCACCCAGAATCAGTTTGGGAGGCTTCCGGACCAGTACAGTGATTTTCCGTTTGCTGTCTTTGCTGAGGATTGGGGACTCTTAGGAAGCTTGGTCCTGCTTTTGCTCTACGGTTTTGTGTGTATTTGGGCGGTCCATATCGCGTCTCAGGCGAGGGATCGATTCGGTGCCGCCCTGGCAATTGGGGTTGGCGCTATCTTCTTTTGGCACACGCTCTTCAACCTAGGTATGGCGATCGGGCTGTTTCCCGTCGTTGGGATCACGCTGCCGCTTTTTTCCTACGGAGGGTCCAGCGTGGTGACAATCTTGATCAGTCTGGGCTTTCTGATGAACGTTTCTATGAGGCGCTGAGTCCGAGTCGCTCAAAGGATGACGTCGAGCAAGCTCAATCCAGTCGGAATAAATCGTCCAGATCTTGGCGTGAAAGCGTCTTTTGGCCACCCTCATCCTCGCTCAGGACGCTCGCCACAAGGTCCTTCTTCTTCTGTTTGAGCTCAAGGATCTTCTCCTCGATCGTACCGGTCGCTACAAGCCGATAAACTGTGACGACTTTATTTTGACCGATGCGATGTGCCCGGTCGGTAGCCTGCTCTTCAACCGCCGGATTCCACCAGGGGTCAAAGTGGATCACGGTGTCCGCCGCGGTCAAATTGAGGCCAGTTCCGCCAGCTTTCAAGCTGATCAGGAATACCGGAACTGTCGGATCCTCCTGAAAGCGGTCGATGTGCCGCTGGCGATCGATCGTGCTGCCGTCCAAATACTCATAGCGGATCTTGTCCTCATCCAAGGCGCTTGCAATGAGCTTCAGCATGCTCACGAATTGGCTGAAAACTAAAACCTTGTGTCCGCCCTGATCGACTTCGTCGATCAGCTCCCGAAGCACCGCCAATTTACCACTATCATCGTGTGAGAATTCTCGCGGCAAACCGAGCAAACGTGGGTCGCACGCAGCCTGTCGCAGCTTGGTCAGGCCAGCCAAGATGTGGATCTGAGCCTTAGCGAGACCTTTCTTTTCAACCTCGCCCATTACTTGCGCACGCACCTCGCGTAACACTTGCAGGTAGATGGCTTTCTGATCCGCCGCCATGTCGCAGATCTTATCGACCTCGATCTTTGCCGGCAAATCCTGAGCCACTTCGTTCTTCGTGCGACGCAAGATGAAGGGGTGGATCACGGCGCGTAGTCGCGCGGCTTGCTTGGAATCACCCTGGTCAATGGGGCGCGCAAATCGCTCCTCGAATCGAGCCAAGGGCGGCAGCAAGCCTGGGCTGACGAAGGAGAAGATCGACCAAATTTCACTCAATCGATTTTCGATGGGCGTTCCGGTTAGCGCCAGCCGTCGCGCTGCGGGCAAATCCCGGGCCGCCTGCGCCGTCGCGCTCGTGGGATTTTTGATCGCTTGGGCTTCATCCAAGATCACGTAGTCGAGCCGAAGTTTCTTTAAGAGTTCGATGTCGCGTCGCAAGAGCGCGTAGCTCGTGATGACCACGTTCGCGTTGTCCAGATCTGCACGTTGCTCTTTCCTACCGGCACCATGCCAGAGGGCTGTGGTGAGCGAGGGACCAAAACGCCCAATCTCCCGGATCCAGTTGGAGACAACGCTGGTGGGTGCGACGATGAGCGCGCGCAATGGCTCATCTTTCTGCTCTTGCTTGAGCGAGAGGAGGAGGGCAATCGTTTGGATTGTCTTCCCGAGGCCCATGTCGTCAGCGAGCACGCCGCCTGAGCCCATGTCGTGTACAAAGCGGAGCCAAGCGACGCCCTGATCCTGATACGGGCGAAGCGTGGCTTTGAGGCCGCGGGGCTTTTTCGCAACCTTGATTTCCTCGATGCTGGCGAGCTTCTTGAACAGCGCGCGCGTCGAAGGCGCGATCTGTGACGAGGTCGCGTGTTGGAGGAGTTCTTGGACACGCCCGGCATGAACGATGGGGATATTTCCTCCCTTTCCGCTAGCCGTGAGGAGCTCTACTTCGCGTTCCATCATGGCACGCACGCGGTCCGCATCCAGCGTCGCGTAGGTGTTATCCGAGAGCTTGACGTACTTCTTGCCTTCTCGGAGGCAGCGTTCGAGTTCGCTGCGATCGACACCCACGCCTTCGCTCTCATAGCTGATATTGACGTTCAGCCAATCGACGCCGCTCGACACGCGAGCCATCATTTGCAAGGGCTTGCTTCGGATCTCTGCTCCGACCATTTCCTCAGGCACATACAGATCCCAACTCTCGGGCAACGCGGCGACGCCCTCGGACCAGAATCGAATCGCGTTCTCGCCGTGCGCCACGAAAACTTCGCCGCTCTCCGCGGCCCTCAAACCCAGACCTAACAGCGTCTGCGCGGCCTCCTGTTGAGCCACGATGTCGCAGCGGATGCACTCGAAGCGTTTGCGGCCATCAACCGGCGGGCGAATCAGGATGGGAGGCGAGATCCCGTCGGCGCGTACTTCCACTTCGTCTGCGCCGTAGAGAGCTCGGAGCGATACTTCCACTTCCGTGAGGGAACCGCCCGCACGCATCTTGAACACCGGTACTGCGTCAATAACGTCAGCAACTTGCGAAAGATCAGGCAGCTCGGCGCCCACCTCAAGCGCCACCTTGGGCAGGCCATCCATGATCATCGAAATCAATTGGCTCGCCGGCTCCGCCACGGTGGGGCTTCGAAGGAGGCGCTTCAGGGCACCCGGTGAGACTCTGGACTCCAATTGCCGCGCCACACCCTCATTGGTGTCCACATGCCAACTCGGGAATCCTTCGAACCACCCACCTTGAGCCAGTGAGAATCTTCTGCCGTTACCCTGGCGTTCAAACATGACCTTCGCGACAACGGTGTCCGAACCAACCAGCTCGAGTTCAAACTGCGGCCGCAAAACTTCGTCCGAAAATCGGAGCTGCATCAGAGACGGCTCAAGCAGCACGCGCCGTGTCTTTAGCATCGGCAACAAATCAGCCGCGTCTTCGCCGCGAATGTCCACGGCGGGATGCCGGGGATTACCACTTTCAAAGCGCGCCAGGAGCCTGAGCGCATCACGATCCGCCGTGGGGGCGAGTGTTTGCCAAGTGAGCGCCACCGAGGGCAGGAGCGGTGAACGGCTCTCTACATCCAACACGGTTACGGTCAGGCCACCGGGGCGAACATGGATGCGGTACTCAAGCGTGAGCGCACGGACTGCTCCGTTCGGTGCGAGCCATGCGCCGATGCCAGTGGCTCGTGCGCTGCTGTCGAGTTGGGCTGGAGCCTGGGCCCCGGGGGGCGCATTATTGGGCTGTGGTGATTGGGGTCGCCGGCGCCGTTCGCGCCTGGTTTTCTTGGATTCGATGGGAGCCTGTTGTTGTGGTGCAGCCTGAGGCACCGGTCGGGGAAGCTTCGAGCGCGCCCGATTCCTGACGGTGATCAACAGGGCGGCGACGTGCTTGCAATGCTGCTGTGACTTCTGAAACGCGGGGCAGCTACAGTCAGAAGTAATACCCTCACCGCCGAGCTGGATTCTGACCGAGTAGGGTTCCGGATCGGAGCCCTTCACGCGCCCGGAAGCTAGAATATCGTCAACGTCCACCTCCTCGACGACTTTGCGCTTCTCGTAATCGAGTCCGCGAAGGAAGGTTCGCGCACCTAGCAAGCGTCGGAGACCTCTGTCGGAAAGGGTTGAGAGGGCGTCAGATAGGGAAGACAAGGTGGTTCTCAGCGTCCAAGGTGAAGTTCACTCTGAAAAGAGGAACAGGGAGAAAAGAAAGAGTGGGTCGATTCAGACCGCGTTGTCAGAATCGTCGTCGCTTCCCGAACTTCGTGCCGCTCCTCGCTCGGCGAGGGCGACCCTGGGCGGCGCTGGCTGCGAGTGCCGTCCCCAGACGAGCAACCCACGTCGCGACCGGGAACGAAGCGACGGCTTCGGTCACAAGCCCGAGAATGCCAGACGGATATCGCACCCGCCCGCGCAAGACAAGACCCAACAGCCAGAATAGTGCCCGGAGGGGCAGAAAACTGTCGAATTTGAGGCGACCGCGCCGAGTGGTCGCCTCCTGGCTCTTAGGTGAAGGCACCTCGCGCGGCCGGCCTCTTCGGACCTTAGATCAGTTGATGTTGCCCGGCGCCTGTTTGGACTGGATCACCATCATGTTGTATTTACCGAACCCAGACTGGCCCAGGGTGAAGATCACTTCCATGAGCAAGCGATAGGGCGTCGTCTCGTCCGCGATGATAACGGCATCCGAGGACGAAGCATCAAGTCCCTTCGCGGCCCGAATGAGCTTGTCTGTTTTCCCCGCGGCTTGCAGGGCGTTACCCAATGGCACCACATAAAGATCAGACGGCCCGTTGCGCTTAAAGCTCGCACCAACGCCGGTCTGCACCATCGACTCGCGACCGGGCAAGGCCACAACGCGCTGATCTCCAACCAGGATCTGGGTCTTGGAGACGGTGACGACTACGCCGTCCTGAGGTGGCTCCGTGGTAATCACCGACTTTGGCAATCGGAGGTCATCGCTCTGCGGCACGGCCGCGGTGGACTCTCCCAGCGTCTTCAACAGAAAGACCAAGATGATGGTCATGATGTCCAACATCGCCGTGATGTTGAGGAAGTTGATCTCTGGCTCCATCGCATTCCGGCGAATGGCTTTACGGAGCTCGGCCTTATATCGAACGATGGGGACGCTCATCGAACCACTCCGAACTTGACGTCATCAAACAATTTTTCGCCCTGAACCGTCTCCCGCACAGCATCAATCACAGCGATAATGTCACTGTAAGGGGTTGCCGGATTGGGGCTGATCGTTACTTGAGTTTCGTCAGCAAATTCAGGGTTTGACCCCTTCAGCTTCTGCGCGCACTCATTCAGGGATTTGTAGTCGTAGCGGCCGCTGTTGCGGGGGATTGCCAGGCCAGCGCCCACTCCGTTGCAACCGGTGGCGATGTTGCCGCCGGAAGCTTTTAATGAGAAGCCTTCGTTCACGATCAAGATAGTGAGGTTTAGCGCCTCGCTCTTGATGTCACTCCGGACGCCCGCGCCGCCCAACGATGGGGGCGTGGACTCAATGCTCGCCGTGAAAGTAACAGCAACCGTGGCGAGCACGAAGATCAGGATATTCATGACGATATCCAAGAAGGGAACGATGTTTAGCTCGCCCCCCTCTTCGTCCGGTGTGAGCTCCTTAGGCTGGCTAAGACGCCGAATTCTGCTGCGCTGAGCTGCGCTGAGCTGTCCGGGTTGGTCCATGGATATCCGGGTTTAGGGTTGGTCGAAAGAAGCGCCTGCTACTGACCGGCGCGTTGAATGGTGAGCAGGTTGAACGTGCGTTCGACCGTGCCCTCCAGATCGTGTTGGATATTCTTGGCGCGGGTGTGGAGAAGCACATGCGTGATCATGCAGAACACTGCGATGCCTAGGCCGAGCGCGGTGTTATACATGGCTTCTGCGATGCCGTTTGAAAGCATCGCCTGCTTGTCCGACGGGGACAGCCCAGGTGCCGCGATCGCTCCAAAGGTAGCGATCAGGCCCGAAACCGTTCCCAGAAGGCCAATCAGCGTCGCGATATTGGCGAGGGACCAAAGGGCGCCCACTCGCTTTTCCGCTTCCGGCTTCAGCTCACTCAGTTTTTCGCTAAGCGCAGCATCCACCTCATCAGCGCCTTTGTTGGCGTGCGTGAGGCCCGCCTTCACGAGCTGCAGAATCGGATAGTCGCTTGCCTCACAGAGCTTGATGGCGCGATCAATGTTGCCCGCAGCCACGAGCTTTTTCACTTGCGCGAAAAACTCCTTAGAATTCACTCGATATCTGCTGCTTTGAAAAATAAACCGCTCAACCACGATCGTCAAAACGATGGCGGACGTGATGAGATTGAGGACCATGAAGGTCGGGTTGTGTTTGAATGCGTCTATCAGCTGGCCTTCAGCTGCAACAAGGATGAGTTGCATTCCCCATCGCCCTTTCTGCTACATCCACTAGGTCGACCGCTTGACTATCTGGCGTCGCTCACGCGGAACAATTGTGTTTGAGACTAGCCCAAGACTATAGCCGCGGGCATTTCGCTTCTGCAAGCGGGCATTTTTTAGAAAACATTAGTCGAACAATTGGGATCTCGTGGGCCGAATGGGCGGCCGCATTGTTCGGATCTCTGAATGTTCAAACTGCTCGGCAAATACCGACGTGATGCCTGCCGCAGGATCGCTTCGTCTGCGCTTCGGGACGTCCTCACGAACGTAAGTTTTTTTGCTTGCATAAGCACATTGTGTTGGCTGGCACGCCTGCGAGTGAGCGATCTGAGGCACGTCACAGTTCTTTCGCAGGCACGCACTGCGCTGTCTGTCTTGTTTGTTTGCTTGCTTGCTTGCTTGCTTGCTTGCTTGCCTAAGTGCGCGGAGCTCACCGTTCGCCATTCACGGTTCACCAGGGGGCGTCGAAGAATGGCTCAGGGCTCGTCGGCTCGTAGTGATGAGGCTGCGAAGTCCGAGGTGAAGGCGCGAGTCGTGCGGCCTGAGAGGTAGGAAAAGGTAGGTGTAGGGAGGCCGCCTTGCGGCGGTTTCGTAAGCGGCAAGTTACTTTCTTCGCGTTCCGCAAACTCCCGAAACGCCGAGCGACCGCTGCACCAGCACTGTCCTCCGCGCGGGAGGAAATTTCTCTCAGCACACGAACTGTCGCGCCGCTGCATTCTCTCCTTGACGGAACCCGGGGGCTTTCAGCACTATGCCCCCCTCTTGGGCGTACCAGGGCGTATCGCGTCAAGAGTTCAAACCCACAAACATCTCCGTAGGTATCACGAGCTAACGTCGTCCAGGGGTTAGCTCAGTACCAGGCAATCAGATAGCACCAGGCTTCAGCCGGAAGGTAAGCAAACAATGTCGTCACTTTGGCATCACTACGAGGCAGGCGGTTGGGCGATGTGGATCATCCTCTTTTGGTTGATCTGCTCGATTGCGATCATCGCAGAACGTTCAGTTTATTTGTTTGGATCATCGATCAACAAGGACGTTTTCCTAGCAACCATGCAGAAATGCATTTTGGCGGGAGATGTCGCTAAGGCAGTTAAGATGTGTTCGGCAGCCAACGCGCCGCTCGCTCGCATCGTGCAGTCTGGGTTGGTTAAAGTGAATCGCCCCGACGAGGAGGTTCAGTCCGCGATGGATGAAGCTGCTCTTCGCGAGATGCCGAAGATCAACAAGCGCACAGGCTACCTAGCTCTGTTTGCTAACCTCGCGATGCTCTCGGGCCTCTTCGGCACCATCATCGGTCTGATCAAGGCGTTCGGCGCGGTCGGTGGTGAGTCCGTTGATCCGAGCCAAAAGGCCCGCATTCTCGCAGAAGGTATTTCCGAGGCCATGAACTGCACAGCATTCGGCCTGATTGCAGCTATCACTGCCCTCATCGGCTTCGCAGTACTGAACGGCAAGACTCAGGGCTTGGAAGACGATATCAATGAAGCTTCGGTTCAGGTTTTGAACTTGGTGGTGGCCAATCGCCAGAAGGTCAACCTCCAGGGCCTTGAGCAGGCTGGTTGAATTTCCACTCAATCCAGGCGGGCGGGACCCAATTTGGGGGACCGCCCAGTTTCCAACAGCCCATCAGGATTCACTGATGGCGCACCCCGGAGAGCATCATGGCTGGTATTGACGTTGGCGGACACGGTAGCAAGCGGGCCACCAATCACGACATTCCGCTTATTCCATTCATTGACTTCCTCTTGTGCCTCGTTGCCTTTCTCTTGGTGACGGCCGTTTGGTCCCAGATGGCACGCATCAATGCGGATGCGCGAGTGCCAGGTCCACCTAGCTCCGATCCTCCAACGGAGGAGAAGAAGGAGAAGCAGCTCCATGTGGAGATGCGCGGTGAGCGGAAGTTTCAGCTCGTGTGGAAAGAGGGCAGCACGGTGGTGAACACCATCGATGTCGTCCGTAAGCAGGTCAATGCAGGTGCAGAAGGCGAGTACCGGTACCCTGACCTGGCCGACAAGATTAAAGAGGAATGGACCAAGAACGGGACGCATCGGGCCCCGAGCGATAAGAAGCTCGACCAAGCTGTACTCCACACTGATAACTCGACTCCATTTTCGGATGTAATCGCTGTTATTGATGCCATCTACACGCCCCAGCGTGACTTTGACCTTGGCGGCAAGACTAAAAAGGTTGCCTCCTTCAACGTTACTTTTGCGATGAACTGAGCCATGAGCGCTGACAAACCTTTAAGCCGTTTTCATCAAGCTATTTCGGTGCCAGGGCGCAGGCTCATGCACCACATTCCGCTTGCATTTGTGCGGAAGAAGGTGCTCGGAGGTGGCGGTCGTGCGGTCAATCAGGAAATTCCTCTGATCCCGTTCATCGACTTCCTGCTCTGTATCGTCCTCTTCTTGTTGGCAAGCTTCTCAGCCAGTGGTGAGCTTCCGATCGATAAGAATGTGAAACTTCCTAAGGCTGAGAACGTTATCGACATGACGGATGCGCCCATCGTGGCCATCACTGGGACCCAGATCCTGGTTGATGGGAACGCTGCCGGTAGCACCCGTGCCATCGTTGAAGCTAATCGTCTGCAGAAGATCGATGACCTCTTCGCTCGCCTGAAGGCTAAGCGGGAGCTCTGGTCCCAGCTCAATCCTGGGAAGCCGTTTCCGGGGGTCGTCGTGCTTCAGGTTGACCGTAAGGTTCCAGCTCTCGTGGTGAAGAGCGTCTTCCAGACGGCAGCACTCGGGGGTTTTCCGAATGTTAGCTTTATGGTGGGTCGCTTGGGCGGTGCTAGCTCGAGCGGTGGTGGGAAAGAGTAGTAGTTCCTCTCGTCATTCGTGTGAGCGCACAACCGTGCCGCTTTGCTCCGCAGGTTTGGGCAAGGCGGCATTTGTGTTTGAGCGATTGCTCCAGCGGATGCTGCGTGGGGGATACCATCTAGAGGCAGATTGATGCGACGAACCGATCCTGAGCGAGGCCTGCCCTCTCTGGCTGTTTCGCGGCACGAGCGGCGCCGGGCGTTGGTTGCTGGCAAGGTCCGCGTGCGTGCGATGCCGCCACAGTTTTGGATCTGGGCTGTGGTGGTGCTGGGTGCGGTCCTGTCGGTTTATGCGTGGGTGGCTGCGCGTAACCTGGGGCAAATGAGGGCGCACGTGATGGCTAAGCAGCGTGCAGTTGCGAAAGTTCTCGGGCCCAAATTGGTTCCATTTAGCGAGAAGATCGAAGGCTGGGCGAGAGAGCTGGCTTCGCATTCTGGGCCAACCATCGTGGGGCCTGGTTGGAACTACGATTCGATGGCGCAAGCACCGAGCGTTTACCTCAGGATTCGCCTTGAAAACGCCCGGGAGGCTAAGAGTTTACGGAAGGCGGCGGTGCGTTCTCTGCTCGACGGCTTCACTGCTTGTTTTTTTCGGAACACACGGGGTTACGATCCCTCACAGGGGCCGCCCTGCGTTTCTTCTGCTGATTGCAAGCCGCACTACTTGTGCAACGAATATCAGGTCTGTGTGGAGCCACCCCGGCCCTACAACATGCGTCTCATGTACCGCGCCTTGCGTGTGCTCTCCACTGAGTGGACCGATGAGTTGCACCTCGCAGATAGCGATCTCGCTGTTACGGCGTACGAACGCGACCTCGATAGCGTCACCCATCGAGACGTGCCTATTGCGCTCGATATTCTGGCGCAGGCCCGCTTCGCCACCATCGTAGTCGACGAGCCGCCCCCTAACGGTCTTCCACCGAAGGAGCCTGGAGATCTGGAAACACCAGAGGAGCAAGTCCAACGGCTCACGCACTTTGCGCGCATTGGCATCTGGCGCATCTCCGATGGTGCACAGCTAGTTAACCTCCGAGCCTGGGCTGAGGGGCGATTGATCGCCGCGGGCCCGGCCTCGGCTGGTCTCTCGGAGCAGAGTGTGGCGGCGCAAGCACGGCAGGCTAACTCCTGCGCGCTGGCGCTTCAGGTGCGAGGGCTCCAAGCGGCAGCGAGCGAACCCTAGGCGTCCAGAGCCGTCACGTCGAAGACGAGCTTGCCGTCACGGAAGTCCACCGCAACGTGGCCGCCTTTTTCAAGCGTACCGAAGAGCAGCTCGTCGCTCAGAGGCCGCTTGACCTCGTCTTGAATCAATCGCGCGAGCGGGCGTGCGCCGTTGTCTTTATCGTAGCCTTTGTCAGCGAGGTACGTGAGCGCCTTATCCGTGAGCTTAATCGTTACGTTCCGCTCCTTGAGCTGTTCGTCGAGCTCCTTCATGAACTTGGTCACCACCTTCTCCATGACTTCAGGCGAGAGGGGATCAAAGGAAATTCGCGCATCCAGGCGGTTGCGGAACTCCGGGCTGAAGGTGTTCTTCATGGCGATGTCTTCGCGGCCAGCGCTGTCGCGGTCGCCGAATCCGAGCACACGGCGCTGCAGATCTTGAGCACCGACGTTGCTGGTCATGATCAAGACGACATGACGAAAGTCGCTCTTCTTCCCATTGCTATCGGTGAGCGTTCCGTGATCCATCACCTGGAGGAGCACGTTGAAGACGTCCGGGTGGGCTTTTTCGATTTCATCGAGCAGCAGCACGCAATGGGGAGTTTTCGCGATGGCCTCGGTCAACAGGCCTCCACGATCGTAGCCAACGTAGCCGGGGGGAGCCCCTAAGAGCCGTGAGACGGTGTGGCGCTCCATGTATTCGCTCATGTCGAAGCGCAGCAGTTCAATGCCTAGCGTTTTCGCAAGCTGGCGTGCGGCTTCGGTTTTCCCAACGCCGGTGGGTCCGGTGAAGAGATAGGAGCCAATCGGCTTCTCCATCGGCCGAAGGCCCGCTCGCGAGAGCTTGATCGCCGTTGCCATCTCCTGGAGCGCTCTATCTTGCCCAAACACAGCTTGCCTAAGATCCGACTCCAAACTCTTGAGCGAGCTCTTGTCCGAGCTTGAAACCTGCTTGGGCGGGATCTGCGCCATGCGGGCCACTACCCCCTCGATGCGATCCACGTCCACGATTGCGCCATCGCCAACCTCGAGCTTCGCGTCGGCCCCGGCTTCATCCATGAGATCCACGGCTTTATCGGGCATTTTGCGATCGTGCAGATGCCGAGCGGCGAGGTTCACGGCGGCTTCCAGCGCGGCATCCGTGTAGGTGACTTTATGAAATTCTTCGTAGCGGACCTTCAGCCCTTTTAGGATTTGAATCGCCTCATCGAGCGAGGGCTCCAGGACTTCTATCTTCTGAAACCTGCGCGCGAGCGCGCGATCGCGCTCCATGTGGCTCCGGTATTCCTCAAAGGTGGTCGCTCCAATACAGCGCAACTTCCCGCTTGAAAGCGCGGGCTTCAGCAAGTTGGCCGCATCCAAGCTTCCGCCGCTGGCGGCTCCAGCTCCGACCACCGTGTGCATTTCGTCCACGAATAGGATCGAGCCGGGCACCTTCTCGAGCTGTTTCAAGATGGATTTTACTCTGTTCTCGAAGTCACCGCGGAACTTGGTACCGGCGACGAGGCTGCCCATGTCGAGCGCGTAAATCACAGCATTCTTCAGTGGCTCTGGCACGTCGCCCGTAGCAATTTTTGCAGCGAGCCCCTCCACGATCGCCGTTTTCCCAACACCAGCATCGCCAACGAACAGAGGATTGTTCTTGCGCCGACGGGCTAACACCTGAATCGCGCGACGGAGCTCCTTTTCGCGACCCACCAGCGGCTCGATGGTTCCGGCGAGTGCGCGCTCGTTCAAATTGGAGGCGAAGCGTTCGAGCGGACTTGGCTCAGGCTCAGCTTCCCCCGACTCATCGCCTTCGGCCCCTGTTTCGCTCGGCGCATCTTCAGCATCTGAGCCATCCTTGGCGACGCCATGGGAGACGAAATTTACGAGATCATAGCGGGTGACCCCTGAGTGAGTGAGCGCATGCACGGCCAGGGACTCGACTTCAGCGAAGATGGCAATCATCACGTTGTAGCCGCGGAGTTCTTCTTTACCGCTCGATTCCACGTGGATGGCGGCGCGCTGGAGGACGCGCTGAAAGCCGCGCGAAGGCGTGGGATTCACTTCCTCATCCCCGGGAACGGCAGTCATTTCTTGGTCAAAGACTCGCTCCAGCTCGCTTCTGACTTTTTCGATGTTGGAGCCGGACTTTCGAAGGACCTTGGCCGTCGCGTCGTCGTGCAAGAGGGCGTACAGCAAATGCTCCACGGTGAGTGTGTCGTGGCGGCGACGTTGCGCTTCGCGGTGCGCCAACGAACAGGCAATCTCAACTTCAGCGCTGACCTTCATGTGGAGCCCCCCAATCCTTCTGGCTCAGCCGTGCAGCGCAGCGGATGCCCCTGCTCTTTGGCGTAAGCCATCACCTGAGCCACTTTGGTTTCCGCGACATCGCGACTGTAGAGGCCCACGATGCCATACCCCTTGTGATGCACCTGAAGCATGATCGACGTTGCTTCGGTGTCGCTCACGTGGAAGAACTTGACGAGAACATGCACAACGAACTCCATGGTGGTGAAGTCGTCATTGTGCAAGACCACCTGGTAGCGACGCGGCCGCTCCACCTTCGGTTTGTCGGCTACGGCGAGCCCATCGCCTTCTTTGGGGGTGCCTAGAGGCTTGCTAGCTGCCATTCACTCCAAATTGTTGTGAGGGACGACGCGCTTGTCGAGGGGGCAGGCGATCGAAACCCAGCTCACCACACGTGGAGGGCTCGCTTGTGGTTTGAACGCGGAGCTTCAGGTAGCCGTCTTAGCAGCTGCTTTTGGCTTGGTAGCTTCGGCGTTTTCAACTTCGCGGTTCATTTCCCACTCGAGGTTTTTTTTCGCGCGGCGGGCGCGCTTACGACGACGGGCTCGGGGATCTTGGGGGCTGCTCATGAGGGGGGCCTTCTAGCTCAGAACTTCGGGGGAAGGGAGGATAAAATATGGGGGAGTGACCGGGGGCATCGCGGGGGTATGAACGGGGGGGCATCGCGGGAGTATGAAGGGGGCATCGCCGCCGCGCTCAAACCGTCCAGGTGTTGCCGGAGTTCAGGAGCTTCTGGAGGTCTGGGGCGCCGGATTTCTCGATGGCTGAGACCCGCTGCTGCTGCAGGCTGCCGTCGTAGGTGGGGCGGTCTTCGCAAAAGAGAACGCCCAAGGCGACCGGGAACTCGGGTGAGGGCATCCTCGCCAACAGGTACGCCAGCACCGAGTTGGTTTCGTCGTGGACCAGCACGTCGGCCACCGTCATGCCGTTTTCCCCAAGCGTGATGACTTCAAGCCTCATCGTTTTTGGGTCGAGCCGAAGACCGCGGTTTCGCTCGCGTCCGAAGAGTAGGGGCTTTTGGTGCTCGACTAACAGCTGCGTGTCTTCCTTGAGACCCTTTTCGCGGATGAGATCGAAAGCGCCATCGTTGAACACGTTGCAGTTTTGATAGATCTCCAAAAAGCTCGTGCCGCTGTGGGCCGCCGCACGCTTG
>JBBSBI010000001.1:0-99028 GCA_038251425.1 Polyangiales bacterium | reverse complement strand
TTGTCCATTTGCACGGATAGCTTCTCCTCAGATGTCGCCCAAACACGTTAACATCACATCCGCGGATGTGTGCTGCCGACCGCCACACGGAAAATAAGTCCCGCCTGGCCGAGATCAAGGGCGGCCGAGCAATGCTTCGCTAAAACTTCGCGCTCGGGTCACGAACAGCGCTTCAGATGTCCAAGTTGCGGACGTTCAGCGCGTTTTCGTCGATGAATTGCCGCCGAGGCTCCACCTGATCCCCCATGAGCACGCTGAAAATCTCATCGGCACGGATCGGATCGTGGACGCGCACCTGGAGCAGCGTTCGTGCGTCGGGATTCATCGTCGTTTCCCAAAGCTGATCGGCGTTCATTTCGCCTAAGCCTTTGTAACGAGTGATGTGCAGACCCTTGCGGGCGCGCTCATTGATAAATATTTCCAGAGACTCCGCATCTTCGAGCACGGTAGTTTTCGTGCCCTCCAGCGCCTCATACGGAGCGGGACCAATCGAGCGAATGTCTTCCTGGATCGAGAGCATCTCTTGATACTCGGGAGCGGTGACCAAATCGGAATCCACAGTGGCTGCCCGGGTGGACGCACCGGGCCGAAAACGCGCGAGAATGCGGGCGGCACCGTGCTCTTTGTCCCAATCCACCGTGACGGTGAGTGGGCACAAATCCGGGTACCTGACTTCGAGCTGCTCCTTCAGCTGACGCGCCGCTTCTTCGGTCTTCGCAGCATCGCGCAACGCTTCTTCATCGAGCGTGCTCGTTCGCATCAGCACCGCCACCACGCGCGCATCACAACGCCGATCGATCTTGGTGAGCAAATTCTTGTACGCTTTGAGGCGTGTGGCGAGATTCAAGAGTGGCACGCCTGAGATAGCGTGGCCTTTGGCCGAACGCACCGTGAGCGACTCCACACCGCTTTCAACCAGGAAGCGATCAAGCGCCGCCTGATCTTTCATGAACAGCTCTTTTTTGCCCTTGCGCACACCGAACAGCGGCGGCTGCGCGATGTATAAATAGCCGTTTTCAATCAAATCCGGCATCTGCCGATAGAAAAACGTGAGGAGCAGCGTGCGAATATGGCTTCCATCAACATCCGCATCCGTCATGAGAATCACGCGGTGGTAGCGAAGCTTGGAGACATCAAAGCCGCCTCTGTCCGCGAGGCCACAGCCCAAGGCCGAGATCAGCGTTGCCACTTCTTGCGAGCCCAACATGCGATCTAAGCGCGCGCGCTCCACATTCAGGATCTTACCGCGCAGCGGCAAAATAGCCTGATAGTGCCGATCGCGACCCTGCTTGGCACTACCACCGGCGCTATCGCCCTCCACGATGTAGATCTCGCTGAGCGTCGGATCCTTGCTCTGACAATCAGCGAGCTTGCCTGAAAGCGTGGTGAGATCGAGCGCGCCCTTACGCACCACTTCGCGCGCTTTACGCGCCGCTTCGCGTGCTTTGGCGGCCAACAGCGCCTTATCGATGATCTTCCGAGCTGTCTGCGGGTGCTCCTCGAAATAGCGACTCAACTGCTCATTCACCGCGTTTTCGACGATACCCTTCACTTCGCTCGAAACCAGCTTCGATTTCGTCTGGGAATCAAACGAGGCATCGGGGTGCTTCACGTGGATCACGCAGGTTACCCCTTCCCGGGTGTCGTCACCCGTGAGGCCATTCTTAACGTCCTTGAACAAATTCTGTGCGGTGCCGTAGTTGTTCAAGGTGCGCGTGAGCGCTGAGCGAAGCCCCGTGACGTGCGTGCCACCGTCTTTGTTGAAGACGTTGTTCGTGTACGGCAGAATGTGCTCCTGATAGGCATTCGTCCACTGGATCGCCATATCTACGATCACCGGCGTCTTGCCCTCGCCCGGGCTGAATTCGGCCGTGAACGCGATCACGTCTTCATGCACTGCTTCGCGCTTCTGGCTGAGAAGCGCCACAAATTCTTTGATGCCACCTTCAAAAACATAGGTATCGCTGCCGCCACCGTCTCGCTCATCTTTGAGCTTGACGATCAGGCCCGAGTTCAAAAACGCGATCTCCCGCAATCGATTGGCGAGAATATCGTAGCTGTAATCGAGCAAGCTGAAGATCTCGTGATCGGGCTTGAACGTGACGCGAGTGCCGTGACTATCCGTTTCGCCGATAGCCTTGAGCGGCGCCTGGGGCACACCCCGACGATAATCCTGCGACCAAACCTTGCCCTCGCGCCGAATCTCCAGCCGGAGCTTTTCGCTCACCGCGTTCACTGCGCTCACTCCAACTCCGTGCAGCCCAGCGCTCACCTTGTAGCTAGAGTGGTCAAATTTCCCGCCTGCGTGCAGCACCGTCATCACGACCTCGGCTGCGCTCACCCCACGATCACGCATGATGTCGACCGGGATCCCACGACCGTTGTCTTCGACGGTGACGCTGCCATCAAAATGCACCGTGACGCTGACTGATGTGCAGTACCCCGCGAGATGCTCATCCACCGCGTTATCCACCGCTTCCCAGACAAGATGGTGCAAGGCCGAGCCATCGTGCACATCTCCCAGGTACATCCCTGGGCGCTTGCGAACCGCTTCCAAGCCTTCCAGAACCGTGATGTTGTTCGAATCGTAGGTGGGCGCTAACGGGTCAGCAGTCGGAACAATGGCTTCGGTCATTCAATCAAACGCCTCATTGATTTTGGGAGCACGAGATGCGGCCCAGCGTCCCTCAGAAAAGGGCCCTTCCATATAGCGAAAAAAGCGCGTCCGAGCAAGCTTCAACTAGGGAAAAAGATGCTGTTTTTGTGCCCTCGCAGCGTTTACGCGAAACGCTCACTGAGGGGCACTTTTGACCCCCAAAAAACACGGCGCTTCAGGCGCGTTCAATCTCTCCCGCCTGGACACGCCACTCGCTATTTTCATGTTGCGAACGCCAGGGCGTTGCAAACAACTCACGCCGCGTTGTCGTGAGAAATATCTGACTCTGACTAGCCGCCAGAAAGTCGTAAACGGCTAACGTTCGCGCCGGGTCGAGTTCGCTCGAAACGTCATCCAGGAGCAGCACAGGATTCTTATTCCGAAGGCTCCGCACGCACTCGAGTTCTGCGAGTTTAAGCCCAAGAGCCAGGATTCGTTGTTGGCCTTGAGACGCGTGTTTCCGGGCGGAGCGACCAAGGATTTCCAGAACGAGCTCGTCCCGGCTGGGTCCAAAAGTCTGACTGCGACGCTCCGTATCGAGCGCTCGCCGAGCGGCCAAGGCCTTTTGGTATTCAGCTTCATCCAACGAACCTCCACGTCGGTGGCGAGCATCAAAGCGCAACGTCGGGGCTGAAAGGCGCTCAAACGCGCTTTTTAGGGCAAGGATCAAGTCCTGTGCCGCGCTCGCCAGGGCAGCGCCGTAGCGGACACCATGACGCGCCATCACGGCTTCGAGGGCCTCCAACTCAGGGGCGTGGATACCTCGAGTTTGCAAGACACGCTGGCGGCTGCGGGCGGCATAAGCCAACCGAACTCGGTCTTCGGCGCTTCTTGGACTCGCATACAGCGCCACGCGTCGAAGCAAGCGGCGTCGCACGGTCGCGGCTCCCGCAACGAGGCTGAGATCACCCGGATGAAAAACCACCACCGGAGTTTGGACAGCGAACTCAGCCATCGAAGTAGGCTTTTTGCCAGCCAAGAAGAAGGACCGCTCCTTCTTGCCCACGACGGCTCGCTGCTCGCGCACAAGCCCCGACTCAATAATATCAGCTGAAACCGTGGCGCTGGCTTCACCCTCGCTGATCAGCTCCGCGAGACGTTCTGCGCGAAAGGAACGGCTGGTAGCAGCAAGGTACAGTGCTTCAAGCACGCTCGTCTTGCCCTGACCGTTGTCGCCAAAGATCAAGTTGAGCCCTGGCCCCGGTTCAAAATCGAGACTCGCCAGGTTCCGAAGGCAACGGATTCGAAGTCTCTGAAAACTGACAATGCTTGCCGAAGGTTCAGCCATCTCGGCTAACCGCACCCAATCAGATGCGCATTGGCATGATCACGGCAACCTGGCTGGTGTGCTTGGCTTGCGTTGCCGGCTGCACCACAGCGGGATCCAGTTCGCCACTTAAGCCTAAAGCTATCTCGTCGTCCTCGACGGCCGTGAGCACATCAAGGAAGTAGCGAGCATTGAAGCCCACGGTCATTTCTGGACCGTCGTAATCGACCGCCACTTCGTCGAAGCCTTCACCGCTTTCGGGGCTCTCGCTTTCAAAACGCAGCCGCCCCGTCGTAACGGTTAACTTGACGCCACCCGTGCGATCGCTTGCTGCGATGGCAACGGCTTTGAGCGCATCGGCCACTGCCAGCCTCGGCGCCGTCACGATGCGTTCGCTGCTCTCCGGGATCACTTGTTGATACGGAGGGAATTGCGCATCCACCAGCTTCACGCTGAACCGAAAACCCGACAACGAAAAGAAAGCATTCGGACCGCTTTGAACGATCTGAATCGTGGCATCGGCACCGCCCTCTTTTTCGCTCTTGGTCTCATCGCACAAGCGCTTCAGCTCCATCACGCCTTTCAGCGGGATCAGCATTGAGGCTTGGGCCGAGCGCCCTGGTTCAAACATTTCCATCTTGCTCAAGCGGTGACCATCGGTCGTGACCATTCGAACGGCTTCGCCATCCCACTCAAAGAGTGCACTATTCAAATGCAAGCGCGTCTCATCGGTTGAAATTGAGAAGTGTGTGGCTGCGATCAAACGCGAGAGCAAATCCACTTTGAGCGATAGCACGCTAGCTTTCGGATCCGGCTCGGGCAGTGTGGGAAACTCTTCGCCGGGAATGCCATGCAGTGTGTAGCGGCGCGCAGAGCCTACGGCACGCAAGGTGCTGTTCGCAGAACCGTTGGCTGTCTCGATCGAGATCTCGCCTTCCGGCATCATCCGCACACGCTCCAGAAGATCCTTGGCGCCGAGAGCGATGCTGCCTGGCTTCTCGACCTTGGCGTTCACGCTGCTCGTGACGGCGAGGTACAGATCGGTTGCAGACAATCTCAGCTTATCATTTCCAACCGTCTGCAGGGCCACGTTGCCGAGTGCCGGCATCGTGCTCTTTTTATCCGCAACGCCTTGGCATCGCGTTAAGACGCGAATGAGGTCCCTCTTGCTCACGACGACATGCATTGGGCTTCTCACTAGCCGGGCTCTGGGCTCACGGCTAGCACCGCTGTGCTGGATCGTTCGAAGCCGCAGCTTGGGGGCGGAACGCTACAGTGCGCGGTCTTGCTGGCTGCCTTGGAGACTGGAGTTCGGACGGCGTTCTTTCTCTTAATCTATTTATTTAAATTTCGTGGTGATAGAAGGCCCTGTGAATTCTGGGGATTACTCTGTAAGAAATTGATATAACTTGGGATTTCGGCAGTTGGCTTGTTGATAAACTCCGGGGCTAACTGATGCCAGACGGGGGATAGGTTAGAGACCTACCTTAGCTCCACAGGCTGATACCGAAACCATCCGCAGAGTTACCCCGAGTTTATCCACAGCCTGTGGATTATTGGATTTGTTAAGTTTTTGTGTCGGTCTCGCGACAGTTGTTCAGGCATCGGCCGTATGGCTCGGACTGCCCAGCCGCCGGCGAATTGTCAGAGGCCTGAGCGCTCAGCCAGCTGTTGGCGGAGCTGAATCAGTGCAGAAAGCAGAGCTTGGCGGGCCCGCTCGTAGGTTTTGGGGCCGATGCTCGAACCAGCCCTAGCCTCTTCGAGCGCTCTCAATTCGTCCAACAGCACACTCTGAGCCTGCTCCAATTCAGAGACGACCAGGCTTTGGTTACGGGCTCCAGTGCTCGGGCGCTTCTTCGCAGATCGAGCGGCGCGCACACCCATGAGAGCTATCAAAAACGCTCCCGCTACCACCCAGATGCGCACCGGCCCGGTCGTCGGCAAACCCGAAAGCACCACCTCTGCCTGGCTACGTTCCCCATCCCGCGTTGCGATATTCTGCGCCCAGACGATCAAGCGGCCATCAGGAGCTGTGTCTTCCTTGACCTCGCCGAAGCCATTCACCTCGAGCTTCATGCCGCGTCCGCGCTCCACAATCACGCGCGATTCGATAGCGTTCGGCAGAAAAGCCAGCTTGAAACTCTGCTGCTCATCATTCGTGTTTGGGATTTGAAAGCGAAATCTCAGGTCGTGGTGGCGGTAGGGCGTGAAGCTGCCAGTTAACCGCGCGACACCCGAATCTTCTTCGAAACGTGCGCCTTGCTTGTTGTCGTCGGTGAAAGCCTTCGCCCCCTCGGGAAGCCTGATCGCATAGCCGCGCGGTTTGAAGGTGAGTGGCCCATGGTTGCTCAAGCGGACCAGAGCTTGGACTTGAAAGACTTCGTCACGTGGCTCAATGCTATAGAGCGCCCGGGTGGTGATCTGGGTTTGGGTGACGTCGCTCGTGGAAGGAAAGACGTGAAGGCGCAGCCGCATGCCCACGTCAGGTCCAAGATTGTGGGACTCTGAGCTGTAGCTCGCACCGGCGTAATCGACGAAAATTTGATAATTGTAGCTGGATCCTATCGCCAATCCATCGAATTGAACGCGGCCCGCGGCGTCGGTTTGTGCCAGCTTTTCACTGTCGTTCTGGCCTTCAGCGATAGTTTCAAAGTGGATCCCCAAGCGCACGCTTTGGCCCACCACGGGCTGATTCTTGTCGTCCAAGATCTCAGCGACCAAGCTACCCATGCGGAGTGAGGGATCGGCGCTGCTGCTGTCGGCGAACGGATTTTCCGCTGCGGCGCCTGCATGTGGGTCAGGGGCAGCTGGGGTTCCCGGCGAGGCTGATGCGGGCGCGGGTGTCTGCGCTCGGGCCGACGAAATCACGACAGCCGAGAGCGTGGCGCTGAGTAGCGAAGCCGCAAGAAACCTGTACGTGCGTGTGAGTGGCACCATCAGCTGGGCTCCTCGGGGTTGGCTGATGCGGCCTCTCCGTCAGCTTCCGTTCGCGCGGCTTGCTTGGCAGCTTTCTTGGGGTTGGGCGCGGCGAGCAGACTGGCAGCGAGTGCCTCCACTTCGCCCTTGCTGCGGGCGTGGCTCTCATCCAGCAGGGCCATCAGCCGCTTGGCCTCACTTCGGTAGTGGAGCGAGAGCTCCTGGTAATCTTCGGCGCTGATCTTGCCCACCCCGCGCTCAAATTCGAGATCCTTGAGCGCACGCAACACCGACTGCTTCTGTTCCTCTTCGGCGCTGGGACGCGCCAGACTCAACGCTTCATCCAAGGTCAGCTTCGACTTCCCGCTCAAGCTCTGAAGGCTCCACCAGAGGAGGCCCAGCGTTAGCAACAAGAACGCTCCGGCCAACACCAAGAAGCCGGATGCCACGCCACGCGACGAGCCAGCTGCCACAGCCAAAGCTACGACGAGCACTCCCAGCCCGCGCCGGACCCAGAGCTTGGCCAGAAAGGCCTCAAAATTTAGCGAAGATGGCTCACTCACCGAAGTCACGTCGGCGCCTCAGGCTCTGACCCACGCCTACCACTAAGCCTAAGCCAAGCGCCAGCGAGATCCCCAGATGTTCGCTCGCCAAACCGCGCGGTGCGACCATGGCAGCGGTGCTCTCGGGCAATGGTGGCCTGGTTTTGGCGTAAGCCAACGAGGGGCTCATCGCGAGCCAGATCGAAAACACGATACCCGCTGCGGCGCCTGAGGCTGTTCGCACCAGGCTCCAGACTCCGACACGGCCGTAGGAGAACTGAGGCCAGAGCGACAACAACGTGCCCATGATCAGGACGCCGACACCCGCCCAAATCCAGGACACCAGGGGCTTCACGTGGAGCTGGAAGGTAGCCTGCTTGGTCGACGGATCCACCCGCCCGACGACGCTGTAAAAATCATCCCAAAACGTGCGCAGAATGCTGACCTCAGTCGTCGTTTGCTGTTGGCGCGTGTAGATGAATTGCGCTGGGCTCACGCTGCCCATGTACTTGCCATTCTTAGCCAGATCCAGGTTGGCGATCACGCGGCGTTTGCTCACGTCGGACTGCTCTTCCAGACTGCACCCGCCGCCATCAGGATGCATACTCGGACACATGCGCGCACCCTTGTACGTCACCGTGTAGGCGCCGATTTCGAAGGTTTGTCCCACGGAAAGGCTCGTTTCCTTGTCCTTATTCCAAGCTGCGCCGGCGAATCCGATGAACATGAACACGATGCCGGTGTGCACTATGTAGCCACCGTAGCGCCGTCGATTCTTGGTGATCAGGCGGAAGAGCGCGACACTCAGGCTCTCTTCTTCACCGCGTTTTTCAGCTGCGCTTTGCCGTGCGGCGATGCCGCGAGCAAACTCCTGTACGATAACGGCCAGGTTGAATGCCGCCAGGGCGATCGTGAGCAGGGGCGACACAGAGCCCACCTTCTGAAGGATCACGCCCACCGCACCCGGATAGAAAACATCGTTCTCGACGAGCGCTGGAAACCCGAGCGCCCGACCAAATGCCAAGTGCAACGCCGCACCGGTGAACAAGGCCGCAAGCGGCCAGATGAAGCTCTTCTTCAGGAGCTCCGGGCTTGTTTTGCGCCATCCAAACAGCGGTGCCAGGCCCATCAGAGCGAAGATCACGAGCCCGATCGGGGCCAGCCAGCGATTGAAGAAGGGTGGGCCAACGGTCGCGTTTTCCTGCCAGAGATACTCGCTGATCTTTGGAAACAAGGTCGCGATCGCGATGAATGACATCGCACCCAAGAGCGCCCAATTGTTGATGACGAACATGGCCTCCCGGCTCGTGACCGCTTCAATCTCGGTCTTGGCTCGAAGGAGCGGTAAGCGCCACACGATCAAGCCTACGGACGTTGCTACAATCAGGCCCATGAAAACTATGAAGTAATTGCCGATGCTGCTTTGCGCGAAACTATGAACGCTCGTGATCAGCCCCGAACGGGTGAGGAATGTGCCAAAAATCGTCATGAAGAAAGTGAGGCAAATCAGGAATATATTCCACACTTTGAGCATGTTGCGGCGCTCTTGAATCATCGTTGAATGCACGTATGCCGCAGCCGTGAACCACGGCAGGCAAGCCGCATTCTCCACGGGATCCCAGGCCCAATAGCCGCCCCAACCGAGTTCTTCGTAGGCCCACATCATCCCCAGCCAATTGCCAATCGAGAGAAACAGAAAAGCAAACAGCATCCACTTGCGTACGGCGATGATCCATTCGTTGTCCAAGCGACCAGTAATGAGGGCCGCGATGGCAAACGAGAAAGGTACCGAGCAGCCAACGAACCCCATGTAAAGTGCGGGCGGATGAATGATCATCCAGTAACTTTGCAGCAAGGGATTTAAGCCTTCACCATCGGGTGGGCTTCCGGCGATCGTGGTGGCGAACGGATTTGCCGAGAAAATCAGTACAATCGTAAAAAAGGAGACGATCACCATCAAGGTGGCGATGACGTAAGGTTGAAGATCGCGATAGCGCCCTTTGAGCCAGCGGACGGTTAACGTGATGTACCCGCTGAGCAGGGCCGTCCACCACAGGAGCGAGCCATCTTGCCCACCCCAAAGCGCGGTGATGAGGTAGGGCGTCGACATCGATCGATCACTGTAGCGAAGCACGTAACGGATTCGAAAGTCGTGGGTCAGGAAAGCGTAAGCCAACAGCATCACGGCGAAGCCGACCATGGCGCTTGTGGCGTAGGCGCCTGCGCGCGCAGCTTGCAGCAGTCGTGGCTTACTCCGACCCGCGGCTACCGCGACCGCAAAGGTGTACGCAGCGCACAGCAGGATCCCGTAAATGACGGAAGTTCCAAGTTCGGGCAAACCAACTTGCGGGGGGCTCCACATAACGTGACGGGAGCTTAGCCGAATGTGCTGAGCGGTCGAGGTTCCGACTGACTGGCACGCAACTGTGTCGAACGGAATCTAGTTGATTACGGTCGTTCCGACGTTTTCGCCCAAGCAGACCCGGCGGATATTTCCTGGAATCATCTGGAAAACCCGGATCGGCAGCCCGTTCTCGCGACACAGCGCGACAGCAGTTGAGTCCATCACGCCCAGGTGGTCCCCCAAAAAACGATCGTACGTGACGGTCTGCAACAGGCGCGCATCCGGGTGACGCTTAGGGTCGCGATCGTAGATGCCGTCCACCTTAGTCGCCTTGAACAGGCCATCGGCACGGATCTCCATCGCACGCAGAGCTGCGGCTGTGTCTGTCGAGAAATACGGATTGCCCGTACCCGCAGCAAAGATCACCACGTTGCCGCGCGCCAAATGGCGCATGGCGCGACGCCGAATGTAAGGCTCGGCAACCTGGCGGATCTCGAGGGCCGTCATGACTCGCGTGGGAACATCGCAGCGTTCCAGAGCATCTTGGAGTGCCAGCGAATTGATGACCGTCGCCAGCATGCCCATGTAGTCGCTCTGCGCACGGTCCATGCCTTCGCTGGCTCCGCGCAAGCCACGAAAGATATTGCCGCCGCCGACGACGATCCCGATCTGGACGCCCGTGGCATGCACTTCCTTCAGCTCAAGCGCTGTGGCTTTGAGTGTGGCCGTATCGATGCCGGAGCCCCCTTCTTTTCCGCAGAGCGCCTCGCCGCTCAGCTTGACGACCACGCGTTGATACTTGAGGCTTTCAGTCGGTTTGGGATCCACACGGCACAGTTACTCTAGGCGCCCGCAATCGAGCAATGGGCGTTTGGCTGGCTTGCTCTGGCCGGGCTTTCAAGGCCGTAGTATTCGTGGGTCTGCATGCGAGGTCCTCTTATGAACTCCAATCTGATCGGGCTTTCGGGTCGTCAGGTCGGCGCGGGTGCGTGGGCACTCACTCTCGCCCTCGGCATGGGCGGCTGCGATGACAAAGCCAAGGCTCCGTCGGGTGAGGCCGGGAGCGCGGTGGTTGCGAACGGAGCACCAGGGCAAGAAAGCCTCGGCCTCAGCCCGGAGCTTCAGAAAAAGGTTCTGGCACAGATCGGTGACACCACTATAACGCTGGGTGACTTCGCAGCCATTTTGGCGCGTATGGATCAATTTGAGCGTTTACGCTACCAATCACCGGATCGTCGCAAGCTCTTGCTCGACGAGATCATTAAAGTGGAGCTTTTGGCGCAGGAGGCCAAACGCCGCGGACTGGATAAGGATCCCGAAGTAGAGCTTCGCTTGCGCCAAGCTTTACGCGACGAGCTCAAGCGCGAAAGACTGAAAAACGTGCTAAAGCCCGACGAAATTCCGCCGGCCGAGGTGCAAGTCTACTATGCCGCACATCGCGCCGAATATGCGGATCCAGAGCGTCGGCGCCTGGCCCACATTCAGCTTCGCACGCGCGCCAAAGCCGAAGAAGTCTTGAAGGCCGCAAGCGTCGCGAGCGCCGAAAAATGGGGTGAGCTGGTGCGTGACTTTTCGCTCGACAAGAAAACCTCCAGCAACGCTGAACCAGCGGAGCTGCGCGGCGATCTCGGAATTGTTTCGTTGCCTGGTGAGAAAGACGCCGCAGCACTCGTCCCCGATGAGCTCAAGCGGGCAGTCTTTGAGATCGCAGAGCTGGGAGGCGTGTATCCCAAGATTGTCGAAAGTCAGGGTCAATTCCACATCGTGCGGCTCACCGGCAAAACAGAAGCACGGCAGCGCAGCTTAGGCGAGGCGGAGCGCACGATTCGGGTGGCCTTGGTGCAGAGCAAGATCAAGGTCGAAGAGGCCGCTTTTGAGCAAGAGTTGCGGAAGCGTTACCCTGTAAAGATCGATGCTGCCCAGCTTGCCGGGCTGAAGCTGGGCACGGGTTCAGCTGCACGCGAAGGCGCAGCAGCCCCCGCTCCGAAGGTGAGCCCGTGACCGAGCTGTATGCCTTGAGCAGCGGTGGCCAGGCGCCTGGTCCCGAAGATTGGCGGTGGCAACTTCAACACTCCACGCGTAGCCTTCTGGATCTTGAGCGTTCGCTCACGCTCACGCCTGCTGAAGTGGAGGGCGCTCAGGCGGCAGAGCGTGCGGGCTTACCGATCGCGATCACTCCGTATTACCTTTCGCTCATCGATGCTCACGATCCCGCTTGCCCGATCCGTTTGCAAGTCGTGCCGAGGGTCGAAGAATTGCGCCTTTCTCCCGGCGATCTTCGCGATCCCTTGGGTGAGGAGGCGCACGAGGTAGCCCCTGAGCTGATCCAGCGTTACCCCGATCGCGCGCTCCTCTTCGTGACCGATCGCTGCGCGGTGTATTGCCGTTTTTGCACACGCAGCCGCATCGTGGGCAATGGCGGCGGGTCGCGATCACTGGCGAAGCTCGAGCCCGCGTTCGACTATTTGCGTGCGCACCCTGAAGTGAAAGATCTGATTGTGAGCGGTGGTGATGTGCTCACGCAAAGCACTGACCGCATCGTCCAAGTCTTGAAGGCGCTCCGCGAGATCCCAAGCATTGAAACCATTCGCCTGGCGACACGGGTCCCAGTGGTGCTGCCCCAGCGCATCAATGAGGAATTATTGAGCGCACTCCGGCCTTTTCATCCACTTTGGGTGATGACGCATTTTAACCACCCGAAGGAGCTCACGCCTGAAGCGCGCGCTGCGTGCAACCGTTTAGCAGACAGTGGCTTCCCCATTAATAACCACACCGTGCTGCTGCGGGGCGTGAACGACAACGCAGCCGTGCTCACGGAGTTGTTTCGTGGCCTGGTTCGCGAACGCGTGCGCCCTTATTACTTGCTGCAAGCCGATCCCGTTCAGGGCACCGCACACCTGCGCACACCGCTCGCCTTGGGGGTGGAGATCATGCGCCAACTTCAGGGTCGTTTGAGCGGCATTGCGCTGCCGAAGTTCATCGTGGACACCCCGCACGGTCACGGAAAAGTGCCTATTTATCCGGATTATATCGTTGAGCGCGCCCCCGGGCGCACACGCTTTCTAAGCCCGACGGGCGTGCTCGTTGATTACTTGGATCCTCCGCTATGAGCGACCCTTCGCGACTTTCCGCCCTCGACAAGCTCTCAGCCCTCAACGCGTTAGCGTTAGCTGGAGGTGGCGAAGAGCGCATCCAGAAGCAGCACGCAGCGGGCAAGCTCACCGCACGGGAACGCTTGGAGCTCTTGCTCGATCCGGGGAGCTTCGTGGAGCTGGATCGGTTGGTCGCGCATCGCTGCACTGATTTTGAGATGGGCGATCAGAAAGCGGTGGGCGATGGAGTCGTCACCGGGGCCGGCACGGTCGATGGCCGCCAAGTATTTGTCTTTGCTCAGGATTTTACGGTGTTTGGTGGATCTTTGGGCGCCGCACATGCCAAGAAAATAGTGAAAGTGATGGAGCTGGCGCTCAAGGTGGGTGCCCCGTTGATTGGACTGAATGATTCGGGCGGTGCGCGCATTCAGGAAGGCGTGGAATCGCTCGGAGGCTACGCGGACATCTTTCTGAAGAATACTTGGGCCTCCGGCGTTATCCCGCAGCTCAGTGTGATCATGGGCCCGTGCGCGGGCGGCGCCGTGTACTCACCAGCACTCACCGATTTTACCTTCATGGTCGAAGGCACCAGCTACATGTTCATCACGGGTCCGGATGTGATCCGCACCGTGACTCAGGAAGAAGTCACGAAGGAAGAATTGGGCGGCGCTCACACCCACGCCACGACGAGCGGAGTCGCTCATTTTTCCGCTCCGAATGACGCCCAGGCACTCGCCCAGGTGCGCAAGCTCCTGAGCTTCTTGCCCAAGAACAACACCGAGGACCCGCCGCGCAGCCTCGGCAAGGATCCGGCGGATCGGCAAGTGCCAGAGCTGGATCAGTTGGTGCCCGAAGAAAGCAACAAGCCCTACGATATCAAGACCCTGCTGCTGCGCGTGGTGGATGATGCCGACTTCTTTGAAGTGCACTCTGGGTTTGCCCGCAACATCGTGGTTGGCTTCGCGCGCATGGGCGGGCGTCCGGTGGGGATCGTTGCGAACCAGCCGGCGTATTTGGCCGGGGTATTGGATATCCAAGCGAGCGTCAAAGCAGCGCGTTTTGTGAGGTTTTGTGATTGTTTCAATCTGCCGATCATCACCTGGGTGGATGTGCCCGGATTCCTGCCGGGGGTCGATCAGGAGCATCGCGGGATCATCTTGCATGGCGCCAAGCTTCTATTCGCGTTCTCGGAGGCCACGGTGCCTAAGCTCACCGTGATCGTGCGCAAGGCGTATGGCGGCGCGTACGATGTGATGAGCAGCAAGCACATTCGCGCCGATGTGAACATTGCTTTCCCGACGGCGGAGATCGCCGTGATGGGTCCAGATGGTGCTGTCAACATCGTGTACCGAAACGCCCTGCAGAACGCGCCGGATCCGGAAGCTCTGCGTGCGAAGTACACGGCGGAGTACCGTGAGATGTTTGCCAATCCGTTTAAAGCGGCCGAGCTCGGTTTTGTGGATGAAGTGATTCAGCCGCGCGCCATCCGGCAACGCCTGAACCAATGGCTGGATATCTTGAAGGATAAACGCGAGAGCTTGCCCGCGAAAAAGCATGGAAATATGCCGCTCTAGACAAGCACCCGCCCGATGCGATACGGAAGGTCGCCTGAGCCCTGTTATGGGTCCGTCAACAGCGCAGCTTGAATCCCGCCAGGCCCGGAAGGGAGCAACGGTAGAGAAAAGCGGGTGTGACGGGCCCGCTCAGATCCCGAACATCTCGATCACTGCGCCATTGTGGGCGAGCGGCGCATCGAGCGCGTAGTGTTCGAGAGTCGTTGCGACATCTTCAGCGCTCATCCTGGGCTCGAACCCCGTGCCTTTCAGCATATCGGTGGCGACCGAGCCTGGAAGAATCACGCTCGCAGTTAATCCGGTATCGTGTAATTCTTCGGCCAGGCTTTTGACAAATCCAGTGAGGCCCCATTTGCTGGCATTGTAGGCGGAGGCGTTGGCTGTCCCGAGCGTGGCGGAGATACTGGAGACGAACACGAAGCGGCCACTCTTGCGCGCCAACATGCTCGGCAACAGCGACTGAGTGAGGAGAAAGGGGGCACGCAAATTCACGGCAAATTGTTCTTCCCACGCCGCGAGCGGGAGCTGTTCTACCGAGCCTCGGTGCAGGACACCGGCATTATGAATGACGGCATCCGGTGCTCCGCCGAAGTTCAAGATTTGCGTGGCAGCGCCTAGAATTTGCGACGGTTGAGCAAGATCGCACTCGATCTTGAGGCAAGCCACGCCAGATTCTGAAAGCTCCTCAGCCGTCTCCGCCAGCTTCGCCGAAGCTCGCCCGATTAGCGCCAAACGTGCGCCCCGCCGCCCGAGCCTCCGCGCTGTGGCGCGCCCAATCCCACGACTCGCACCTGTAACGACCACGAACGTCATACGCCGTGCGCTGAACTCCGCCCGAGCGCCAAACTGAGGCTGGCCATCAGCTCTGCCGAAAGCGAAGCAGAGGTAGCGAGGGTTGTTACCTTTGCAAGCTCTCGTCCTGGAGTGCGAGCACTCAAACAGCTGTGGGTGAGCGTGATTTCGCAATACGCTGCCTGAGCGCCGCCGTGTTGCATCAACGCATCGACCACATCTTGCCCAATCCCTTCCTGCAGCGCCAAACGTCGGCTGAGCGCGTCCACCAAGGAAGCGAGTGTTCCAAGGCCAAAAAGCCGCTCACCCGCTACATAGCCCACGCTGGCTACACCGAGCGCGGGCAGCAAATGATGCGGGCAAACGGTAGCGAGATTGAGGTCGCGAAGGAGCACCCATTGGCCACTCCTGGCAGCCGGGGCAACGCAGGGCTCCGAGAACAGCATCTCCAGATCAACCTCGTAGCCTCGCAACAGCTCATTCGCGAAAGCCGCCACCACGCGGGCAGGCGTGTCTCGAAGCTCACTATCGTTCTTGGGATCGAAGCCTAACGCTTCCAGGAAATCGAGCACCGCGTGCTCGGCACGCCCGAGATCGCGGCCCATGTTAATTCAAAAGGCGCGCGCGAATTTCGTCGTTGAGGGGACGGCGGCCGGAGTAGCCCGCGTCCAAGGAGTGGAAGTGGCTCACACTCTCTTCGCCGTATTTCCAGCAAAGCCAGACCAACTTGCCATCGACCTGCCCCAGAAAATCTACGAGGCCGATCGACGGATCCTTCACAGCTGCGCCCATTCCTTCAACCGCTCGCCAGCCCGCGTCGTAGCGCTTCACCTGTTCGCGGATTTTCTGCTTCAAGCGTAGCGCTTCCGGAGTGTCTGTGGCGCCATCGTTGAGGTAGCGAGGCGCCTCGCCGGAGACCCGCGTGAGCTCAGCTAAGCCGTGCTCGATCTCGCTGCGCAGCAGCAGCTGTGCCGCCACAATTTCGGAAAGTGGCCCTACGAGCGCATCGGCTTCTTCAACGGAAAAGATCCTGTCGCTCATGTTTGAACGCGCCATAGCACCTTGAGCGCGTTGGGAAGAGATTTTTGAACTCGCATCACGCTGCAATCTCCGCAGTTCCCTGGAAAAAACTCACTTTTTTCGCAAGCCAGGCAACCCTTCAGGGCTTCTTGCGTGGCCTTGAGCTCAGCCGCGAGCGCTTGGAGCTGCTCCAGCTGTGCGGCCACCAGCTCCAATTGAGCGTCGAGCTTTTCTGTGATGGCCCGAGCTGCTGCAGCACCCGAGGCGTGTTCGCCTTTGGAACCAAAAAGCGCTCGGACGTCCTCAAGCGACAGTTCGGCGTGGCGCAGATCCAAGGCAAGCCGAAGCCTCTGCATTTCCGTTTCCGCAAACAGGCGATGACCCCCTTCGGTACGCTCGAGCGGCTCAAGGATGCCGGCCTCTTCGTAGAAGCGCACCGTACGCAGCGTGCTTGAAGCCAGCCTTGCCATGTCCCCTGTGGTTAGCCTGCCGTCAACGCGACGATTGGCCGAGCCAGGCTGGCCATCAAGCTTGGGCGAATCTTCAGGCATGAACTGCAATTAAGGTAGGAAGCAATCTGCGATCGGTCAAGGCGGGGGGGCTGCCGCTGCTCGATCAGGCTGCGGGCCAGAGCAAGATAGAAAGCCGCGTGAGAAACAGATCCGCAATCAGAATGCTGATCGAAATCACGACCACGGTGCGCGTGGTACTATTGCCCACACCTGCGGTACCGCCGCGCGTGATCATTCCAAAGTGACAACCAACGAGTGCGATGATCGCCCCGAAAAAAGGCGTCTTAAACATGCCGCTCAAGAAATCCCTCACAGTGACGGTGCCGAGCGCGCTGCGCAAAAAGAAGCCCGCCGGGATCTGGAACTGAATATCAGTTATCAACATGGCGCCCAAAAACCCGAGTATGAGCGCGAAGGTGCTGAGGAAGGGCATCACCAAGATACTGGCGATGAGCCGTGGCCAAACCAGCTTCTTCAACGGATCCGCGCCGAGGGCTCGCACCGCGTCGATTTGCTCGGTCACCGCCATGGAACCCACTTCGGCCGCCATTCCCGAGCCGATTCTGCCACCCACAATCACCGCCGTGAGCGTGGGGGCCAGCTCTCGCGTGAAGCTCAGGGCGATCACGCGCCCTGTGTATTCCATGCCGCCAAACTTCTGCAGGCCGAACGCAAATTGCACAGCCATCACCATGCCAATGAATAGGCTCGTGACGATGACGATGCCCATCGACGCCACGCCGAGCGAATCCAGCTGTTTCAGGATCGCTTTGCCCTCAAACGGGCGCCGGGTCGCGGCCTTCAGAACGCCAACGAACATGGCAGACACCATCCCCAAGTGTTCAAAAAAAACCAGTGCGCGCGCCGTGGCGCGTTGAGCGCGTGTTTCGGTGGGGGGGGGCGCCAGGCTATCCCGACTCAACGGGCTGGACTCGGGAGCCTTCTTATCCAGGGCGTCGCTCATCGGCTCTCCAGAGCGTGAAAACCACCGACAAAGCTATCAAATTCGGCTGAATCACTGCCGACCGCGTGATCTTTGATCCAAAGAAAATCGTAAACGCAGAGGTCTTTCTTCAGCACGTACACAACAAACGTCTTAGGGACGCCATCGAGCGTTGCCGAAAGTGTGCTGCGGAGCGCGGCGCGCCCATCCAGCGAGATCTCTTTCTGCTCGCGGGGATCACGGTCAGTGAACTGCAAGAAAAGATGCTGAGTCAAAGCGGTTAACGGCACATCATCGCCGTCCTGTCCGCAACGCGCGCCCAAAGCGATCGTGGCCTTCTGCGCGTCATCGCGAAAAGCGAGGAGCGTGCCTTCAGCCTCAATCGTCCGCCACGACGCCGGGATCGGCCCAACCTGAAACGAGACATCTCCGCCATGATAGACTTTGCCGTCGAAGCTCGTCGCGGCGCAGCTCAAAGCCACGGGAAAAAGCACTGGGGCGAAGCGGGTCAGCCGACGCGACATCAAGGCTCCGAACCTAGCAGATCCCCCTTTGACCGAACGCATGCTTTTACTAGGCTCCGGGCTCGGCTTTCCTTGTTTCCCATCGGCGACCAGAACCCAACCACCCTGCGTCCCTGGGTCAACTATGCGTTGCTCGCTGCCAATTTGCTCGTGTTTGCTGGGGAGTACACGGCGGGCGTCCCGGAAAGCCTGTTGGCGGGCAGCTACGGCGTGGTGCCTGCAAGGTTCTTAAGCGACGTCGGCGGCGAGCTGTTCACCGTCTTCACCAGCATGTTCATGCACGGGGGTTTGGCGCACATCGGCGGGAATTTATTATTCCTCTACATCTTCGGGGATAATCTCGAAGATTCGCTCGGGCACGCACGCTACCTGCTGTTCTACTTGCTAAGTGGCATCGTTGCGGCGGCCGCTCAAATCGCCATCGATCCCAGCAGTCAGGCGCCGATTGTGGGCGCATCGGGGGCGATTGCCGGCGTGCTCGGGGGCTATCTGATCCTATTTCCGCGCGCGCCGATCACGGTCTTCTTTGGGTTCCTGTTCTTGGTGTTTCCAGCCTGGATCGTGGTGGGGCAGTGGTTCCTTTGGAATTTGTTTTTGGGGCTGGGATCACTTGGGCCAGATAAAGCGGGCGGCGTGGCTTTCTTTTCGCATATTGGCGGTTTCGTGGCAGGGCTTTTGTTGGTGCGCCCGCTGATTGGACAGCGCAAGCGCCCCACTGCTGAAAGCTGGAGTGGCTGGAAGCCGCCCCCGAAACGTCCACCGCCGAGTGACCCCTGGCGTTGAATGCTCGACCGTTGCCGAGCTTGGGGCTAGCGTGCCGCGCACCAACGCATGACCACGCTGCCCCAATTCTACAACACGCTCACTCGCACCACTGACACACTCGCTCCGCGTGTCGAGGGCCAAGTTAGCGTCTACTGTTGTGGACCGACTGTTTACGATGTGCCTCACGCTGGCCACGCCCGTGCCGCTCTCATGCCGGACATCCTGGTGCGTTGGTTGAGAACCAAAGGCTTGGCGGTCACCTACGTGCGTAACCTCACGGACGTGGACGACAAGATCCTGAACCGCGCGGCTGAGAACTCTGAACTCCCCCTCGAGCTGTCCGCTCGTATGGCCCGCATTTACCAAGAAGAAATGTCGCATTTGGGCTGCCTCGTGCCGGATCATGAGCCGAAAGTGAGTGAGCACATTCCGGCCATTGTGAGCCTGATTGAAAAGCTGATCGCTGAAGGCAGCGCTTACAGCGTGGCGATGCCCGCGGGCACTACAGATGTTTACTTCGCGGTGCGCAGCTTTGCCGATTATGGAAAGCTCAGCCGGCGGCGGATCGAAGATTTGCGCGTTGGGGCACGTGTGGCTGCGGATGAAAGCAAGAAAGATCCGCTGGACTTTGCGTTGTGGAAGGGTGCTCCGCTTGATCAAATGGGCTGGCAGAGTCCGTTTGGCTATGGCCGGCCGGGCTGGCACATCGAATGCTCAGCGATGAGCACTCAGTATTTGGGGCATGGCTTCGACATCCACACCGGCGGGATGGATCTGATTTTTCCCCACCATGAGAACGAAATTGCTCAGAGCGAGGCCGCGTGCCCAGACTGCGGGCCGTTTGCGAAGGTGTGGCTGCACAATGGTTTTTTGAATATTGATAAAGAAAAAATGAGCAAATCTCTCGGGAATTTCGTGCGCATGGCCGATATTTTTGAGCGCAACGATCCCGAGGCGTTTCGCTGGTTCCTCCTGGCTGTGCACTATCGGGGGCCGCTGCAATTCGAGACGCACCGTTTTGACGACGGCCGCGTGGTGTTCCCAGGCATTGAAGAAGCGGAAGCACGCATTGATTATCTCTACGAGACGGTGGCGCGGCTTTCGACGCTGAGCGTTGCAGCGGTTAACGCCAAAGTTCCCCCGGAGCTTCTGAGCTTTGAGAAAGGTCTGCGCGAAGCGCTGACACAATACAGTGCGGGCCTCGACGACGATCTCAACGCGCCGCTCAGCTTGGTGGCGATCGGGGAACTCGCGAAGCTCGGCAATGAGCTGTGCGATTTGGCCAAGAAACGCCGAAAAGATGCCGTATTTTTGGCAAACGCCGGAGCGCTTGGCAAGGAGCTCTTGGGAGCCATCGTTCACACCACGAGCACGCTTGGGTTGATGCAAGCCGAGCCCGCTGTCTATCGCGCACGTACCCGAAAATTGCGCTGCTCGCTGCGCGGGCTCAGCGAGGCAGCGGTGGATGAGAAAGTAGCCGCGCGGATTGCTGCCCGCGATGCGAAAGACTTTGCACGAGCGGACGAGCTGAGGAACGAGCTACAAAGCTTGGGCATCGAGCTTCAAGATTCACCCGAAGGCACGAGCTGGTCGGTCGGCGTGCTGCGCGCCTAGCTCGGCGTGTGGCGCGCGGCTAAACGCCGATAAAAAGCCGGTGCGCAAAGGTACGCTCCAGCTTGATACGCAGCACCTTATCGGCTGCGGTCTCGATGTCGTATTCGATGCGTTTGAATTCAAAGCGTCGAGCGTCTGAATCGTAAACGGTGTAGCTCGCGCGATTGTCGTAATCGCGTGGCTGACCCACGCTGCCGACACTCACGATGTATTTTCGGTCGGGCTCCAGCTCAAAATCGATGGGCGGAAGCTCTTCGACGGAATTGCCCTTGAGCTCAAAAACCTTGCACAGGTGCGAATGCCCGATGAGCGTGATGTGCCCAAGTGTTTCGTAGATGGGCAAGCATTCGCGGGCCTGCTCTGGGGCGAAAATGTATTCGAACTCCTCCAGCCGCACCGGCGAGCCGTGGCACAGGAGCACGTTGATGGCATCCAAGCGGATCTGGTAAGGCAGGGTCTTCAGCCACTCCATGTTCTCTTTCGAGATCATGCGCGCGTGGGTGTCGAGCGCATGCCGGGCGGCTTCGTAGTAATAGGAGTAATCCATGCGGCTTGCGACAGCCGCATCGTGGTTGCCTAAAATCGTCCCTTCAACGAGGCCGCGCACGATATCGGCGCACTCGTTCGGTGAGCCGCCGTAACCGACGGTGTCGCCCAGGCAATAATACTGGTCGATGCGCTCATCTTTGAAGGCCTCAGTGACGGCACTCAGCGCCTCGTAGTTGGCGTGGATGTCGCTGAGGATGCCGATGCGCATAAGGGGACAAACAATAACACGCTCGCGTCAGATCCAAGCCCCCTCCGGAGTAGGGAGTAATTTTGTTCCTGTTTCGTGGAGGACTTCCGGAAGTCTGGCGGGTCAAAAATGACGAAGCTTGCAGCTGGTAACTGCTTCCCCGAGCAGATACCGCTTAGTTTTCCGCTATGCTCCCGTGCGTGGCACCCCCTTCTGACGATGACTTTCAAGACTCGCGTTCCCCTGACGATACGGATGAGGACCTCCCAGCACCCATCACACTGATCGATGTGCCCGAAAATGTGGCCGAGCTATGCGGATCATGCGTGCAGTATGTGTGGCGTTCGTTGCGAGTGCCCCTCGATTTCACCCCGGACACACTGTCGTTGGTGGATCACTACATCTCTGGAGTCCGGGCAGAGCTGAGCGAGAAGCCCGAGCTCGGGCCACTCGTGGCGCGGGTCGTGGGCGCGTACTTTGGAGAAGTCGTCAGGAAGACTTACTTTGGGATCTGGCGAGCACAACAGCGAAACGTGCACGATTGGCAAGTTGGGCTTCGAACCGTCTTTCTTTGGTTCAACCCGATCGGAGTCGCCTACGATGCGTTGTTCAACACGACCGAACACGACGGCCCGCGCTCGCACTTGCGAGTAGCTGCCGAGGACCGCGATGCCCTGGATCTTCGGCTTTCCCAGGCGCCGCCCGTACCCGACACTGAGTTTTATTTGCTCACCACACGGCTTGAGGCGCTTGAAATTGCGGTGGAGACCCTGCGCTTAAGAATGAGCGCGCAGGGCTACCAAGATGTTGAATTTGGTGAGGCGGATTACGCCGCAGAATTTGGCCTTGGGGTGAACTAGTCGCCCGAGCGCTTCGATTCCGGGTCTGCCCCTGCGTTGGCTTCTGGAATCGCCACGATCCGTGTGGGTACGGAAATGAGGCGCGCGGGCAGCAGATTTTGCCCCAAAAAATCACGCAATGCGATCTGGTAGCGCCCTTCCGGGAGCCGGATCCGGAGTGAAGCCCCCGGTAAGACCCAGGCCACTGGCGTAGCGTCGATCAGCACATAGCGCAAGAGATCCGTGTTGTTGACGACGGTGAGGCCGGTGTCCTTAGCCTGTGTGTTGCTGGTTCGGAGTGAAGCGAGGGCTTCGGTATCGGCGAGTAACGGATCTTGCGGAGGCCAATCTCCGAGCGAGAAATGCGCAGCGCTGGGCGGTACTTGAAACGGCGTGGCTCCCGCGTCAGATCCCCGTTTTAGCTTCTCGACCAGAAAAGCCAATTGTCCACCCTCTGCCCAATGAAACTCCGCTCGCAAAGGTAGATTACCGCTTTCACAGACTGCGTTTTCTGGATCGGCTGCGATCAGCTCAACGAGGAATCGGCAAAGCAACGTGGCCGACGCTTCAAATCCAGGAAATGGCGCCATACTGAGTGCGAGCTTGCCTTGGCTCGTCCCGAGCTCGACCTCCTCCACGGCGTGCTCAAGCACACGGCTTTGCCCCAATTTTCGGAGATTCGGGGGAATGAGCGGCGTTACATCGACCCGGCGCTCAAGAAAAACAGCGCGCAGCGAACCCAGCGGCAAAGTCCGATAAGCACTGCCTTTTGGCCAGACCAAAATGTGACCCAAAAGGTCCTGGCGGGCGCGGATCTCGCTTTGGTCCGGAAACATGAAGCCAGCGGAGTCAAAACGGAGGCGCATTCCCCCCGGGTGTGACAGCGTGACTGCCAGGTTGAGCGCCGTGCGTCGCTGGATCCGTTCGAGCGACGCATGTTGCAGATCTCGAACTTGACCCGTTGCCGGCAGATCGGCCCACTGAAAACGGGCTTTCAATTCGAGTGATTCGGGCGGAAGGGCCTCAGCCACGGTAGCCGCGACCGGCTGATCCTCTCGAATGGCGTGGGGCGTCGTGAGTGCTGAAGGGAGTGCATCGCGCAGGCGCCCGGGCGCACTCGCGGCGTTCGGCTCTGTGTTGAGCACTTTGGGCGACGCTAGAGGTGCCGGTTGAATCCCTGCGTTGGGGCTCCGTTCATTGGTCTGGAGGGGTGCCGGCTGTTCGGGCTCGCAAGCGATGAGAGCCATGCTGCCAAGGCACAGCCAGCTCCACGCGGGCCGAGTCATTCTGCACGACCTATCAGCTCTTGCGCGCTCAATTGCTCTTTCTTGCAATATTCGGCGAGGCCACGCACAGCTTTGATCGCCGCGCACGGGTCATAAAAATTCACGGTGCCAAGCTGCACCGCGCTGGCTCCGGCCAACATGAATTCGATCACATCCTCAGCAGTGGCAGCACCGCCGATGCCGATAATCGGAATTGAAACGGCGCGTGCCAGCTCCCACACCATACGGATCGCGATCGGCTTCAGCGCGGGCCCACTCATGCCTCCCGTGCGGTTAGCTAGGCGCAGCCGTTTGGTGTGCACATCGATCGACATGCCGCGAACGGTGTTGATGGCCGTTAGCGCATCGGCGCCAGCGGCTTGGCACGCCAAGCCGACACCCACCAGATCTCCCGCTTCTGGGCTCATTTTTACCCAAATCGGGAGGCGAGTGGCATCCCGCACGCGGCGCGTGACCTCGGAGGCAAGCCCCGCATCCCGACCAAACTCGATGCCCCCATGCGTCACGTTGGGGCAAGATACGTTCAACTCGATCGCATGCACGCCAGTCTCACGCTCCAGCCGACGGGCGATGGTCACGAAATCCTCCACGCTACTGGCGAAGATGTTGGCGATCACGCTCACACCGCGCGCGCGCAGCTTCGGCAGCTTCTCGGTGCAGAAGGCCTCAACGCCGACGTTGGCCAAGCCGATCGCATTCAGCATGCCGGCAGACGTTTCGCAAATGCGCTCCGGAGGATTTCCAGCGCGGGGGTGCAAGCTCAAGCCCTTGGTGCAGATGCCACCGAGTTCCGCCACGTCGTAGAAATCGTCGTATTCGAGCCCGTAGCCGAAGCAGCCCGAGGCTGTGAGGATCGGGTTCTTGAGCGTCAACTGGCCGATTTTTACCGAGAGATCCGTCATGCGGGCATTCCCCCTTTGCGCACCGGTGCGTGCTCGGCTTTTGAAAAATCAACTCTTGCCGCATCCATGCACGGGCCTTCGACGCAGGCGTAGAGGTACTTCCCTTCGTGCGTTGGCACCGGGCAGCCGAGACACACGCCGTAGCCGCAAGCCATGGGCGTCTCCAAAGAAACTTCGCACGGAACCTGAGCGGCAGCGCACAGCTCCGCCACCTTTGCCATCATTCGATCGGGGCCGCACGTGTAGACTTGTGCGTGCTGCTTGAGCAGCGCGTCGAGCACAACGGGCACTCGCCCGTGCGTCCCCAGCGAGCCATCTTCGGTGGTGACAATCACGTCGCAAAGCACCTGAAGCTCCGCGAGCAGAGGCAGATCTTTCGCGCTCCGTCCGCCATAAACTGTGGTGGCACGGATGCCCGCCGCGCTCAGCTTTTGTGCGAAGAAAATCAGCGGAGCGATGCCGACACCGCCACCCACCAGGACTACTTTTCGATCTTTCTCGGGTTCGCGCCACTGGGTGCCAAGCGGGCCCATGAGCGTGAACCAAGCGCCGGCTTCGGCGCGGGCCATAGCTAGTGTGCCTTTGCCGATCACTTTGATCAGGATTGAAGGCTCATGGCCAGCCGTGAGGTAGCTCATCGGGCGCGCCAGAAGGGGTGCCTCGCCCCAATCCTCTCCACGGATCATCATGAATTGGCCAGGCTCGGCTGCCGTGTCTTCGGGGTCGGTGAAGGTGAGGACGTGGTAGGCATCACCGATTGCGGTCCTTCTCAGGAGCTGCAGGCGCTTTTGCTGCTTTGGGATCTTTGGGCTTACCGCCATCTCCAGGCCATCCTCGGTGGGGTTTGAGTAGTAGTGCTTGCGCTCGCGGACTGTTTCAAATCCAAAGCGTTTGTAAAGGGCGAGCGCGGCACGGTTTGAGCGCCGTGTTTCGAGCAAGATCAGTCGGCAGCCGCGTGCCAGGGCTTCGCCAACGGCACATTGTAAGAGTGCTCTGCCCACACCTTGCTGCCGGTGGTCTGGATCGGTTGCAAGATGCAGGATCTGCATTTCATCGACAGCGAACCAGGCCAGTAGCGCCCCCACTTTGGGGCCTTCCGGCCCCTCGCTCACGCTCCAGAGTACGGCGTAACTGCGCTGAAGCTCTTCGGCAATCGTGAAGGCGGAGCCGGTGCTGTCGAACAACCGCTGCACCCAAGCAACCTCGTCAGCCGTGGCTGCGGCGTTCAGACGGGAGCAAAGCCAAACGTGGGCCAAGGAATTAGAGCGCTCGGCGCCGCACCAGGCGCGAATTCAAGAATTGGTAAAGGATCTTACAGACTTCAAACGAACTGCCACCCATCTCGCTCACGATTTCGCGAACCGTGTTTTCGCCGTCAATAGTTGCGAGGACACGCCGCTCCATCGCCGTGAGTTGCGAAGCATCACCGAGCTGTTCGAGGCCGACCTGATCGCAATACAGCACTTCTTCGAAATCAAATGAGCCTTCGATCACGCGCCATTCGTCCACTCGTCGGAAACCTTCCATCACGAGCCCGCTCGTGGGGAGCGAAAGCCGTGTTTTTTCCGCGATCGGGTTTTCGATGTCGACGTGAAAAACGAAGCGCCCGTGCATCCAGCGCACGATTTCGTACACCAATTCTGAGGTTTGTCGCTCCAGCGCTTTTCGGATCTGCGGCTCCTCGGCGAAGCCCAAAATCACCAATGTTTCCCCCAAGAGACGCTTGGAGCCCGCACGATTGTCGAGCACCGTCTGGAGCTCCGCCCGCGAGAGCAAGCCTTCCTCAACCACGTAGCGGCCGATCAGGAATTCTGCGGTCAGGCCTCGCCAAGAGGCATAATCGAGATCGCCTTGCCTCAAGAAAAGAACAACTTCAGCTTTCTGATTGAAGACTCGAAGCGCTCCGCTTTTGCGCTGAAGAGTGAGTAGCTGCAAAATCTCCGCGACGGAGACGACGCTGAGATCCCCCGAGAGGACGTGAGGGTCTTTCTCTCCGAACTCCACCGATTGCAGCAGACCAGCGAGCTGAGAAACGGTGTCGAGTGTCACAGAATCGCGCACGGCCACCGAAATCTGCTCCGGGCTAATTCGTACAAAGGCCGGGAATTTTGCCATGGAGGGGGCGAGCTGGCGGGCCAATTCGGCCGCGAAATCCCGTACGGCGTGCGCACGACGCGTCCTTGGATCGGTGCTCGGGTGGAGCCCGCTTGGAGACGACTCGAACGGACCTTCGTCTTCTGGCCGCACCGTGGAGCGCGTGCGCCCTTCGGTTTTCTTCTTGAGCGCACCTTCGACGACGGCAATCAGCCCGCGCGCATCAAAGGGCTTGGTGATCGAATCGATGGCGCCGGTTTGCCGCACGAATTGGCCACGGATCTTGTCGCCCTTGGCGCTCATTAACACCACAGGCAATTCGCGCAGGGTGTCGCTCGCGCGGATCTCCCGACAGAACTGAAAACCGTTCATTCGCGGCATCACGAAATCGAGCATCACGAGGTCAACCGCTGAGTGCTCCAGCACCTCCAGCGCATCGCGCCCGTCCCCCGCCAGCAAGACTTCGTAGTCGTGGGCCGCTAAAATGGACGCGACGACTTTGCGAATGGTGGGGCTATCGTCAACGACTAGGATCTTCGCACTCATTTGCAGCACCATTCTCGGCGGCCGGGAATGAAGCCGAAGATGCTAGCCGATTGCGCGGGCGATTCTACTCAGCGATCGAGCGGATCTTGAGTTCAGCCAATTGCCCGGGAGAAACCAGGCCTGGCGCCTCGGTCATCACGTCCGTCCCTTTTTGGGTCTTCGGGAAAGCGATCACGTCCCGGATGCTTTCGGTGCCGCCGAGCAGCATCGCGATGCGATCCATGCCAAGCGCGATCCCACCGTGGGGTGGAGCGCCGTAACGCAGTGCCTTCAGCAGGAATCCAAATTTGTCCTCAGCTTCTTTAGCGTCGATGCCGAGCGCAGAAAACACTTTCGACTGGACCAACGGATCGTGCAAACGGATCGAGCCGCCGGCAATCTCAAAACCGTTCAGCACTAAATCATAGCGGTAGCAGAGCACCTTGCCGGGATCTGTTCCTAGTAATTCAACGTGCTCATCGTGTGGGCGCGTGAAAGCGTGGTGAGCCGCGGCCCAATGCTTGGTCTGGTCGTCGTATTCAAAGAGTGGCGGATCGACCACCCACGAAAATTGGAACGTATTGCCGTGCCCCACTTCCGGGATCAGCCCCATCTTTTTGGCTTGGATCACTCGCAAATTGGCCAGCACCGTGTGCACCAAAGCCGCTCGGCCAAACTGGAACAAGACGACGTCGTTCTCTTTTACCCCGAGCGCTTGATTCACCGCGGTCCGGAATTCATCCGTGACCGTCTTTGAAAGGGGTGATTGCAACCATTCACCGTTCGGACCAATTTTTGCGCGCGCCAAGCCAGCAGCGCCCATGCCCTTCGCAGTTTGTTCCAACTTATCGCCGTCGGTGCGCGTGAGGTTGGCCGAAGCGGGCACCACCATCGCCTTCACGATCTCTGCCGGGAGTTCACGGCGATAGGTACCGTTCTTAAACTTTTCGGCGATGGGCTGAAAGAAGCCGATCCCGCCGCCAGAGTGTTCCACCACAAGCTCGGTGAGGTCGACGTGCTTCATGCCGAAGCGAAGATCCGGCTTATCGTTGCCGTAGTCGCGCATCGCGTCGTCGAACTTCAAGTGTGGGAAGTGCCCGCTTGGATATTTTTCCTTCAAATCGACGCCCAACGCGGCGCTCCAAATTTTGAAGATCAGGCCTTCGACCAGGCTGAAGACGTCATCTTGATTGACGAAGCTCAGCTCAATGTCGATCTGCGTGAACTCCGGCTGCCGGTCGATGCGTAGATCTTCGTCGCGAAAGCAGCGCACAATTTGGAAGTAACGGTCGAAACCCGCCACCATGAACAACTGCTTGAAAAGCTGTGGGCTCTCAGCCAGCGCGTAGAATTTGCCGCCGTGCAGGCGTGAGGGAACCAGAAAGTTGCGCGCTCCGCCCGGCGTGTATTTCACCAGGACGGGGGTTTCGAGTTCCAGGCAGCCGTTCTCGGTGAGGTAGTTGCGCGTCGCCTGATTCATGCGGTGGCGTTGCTTCAGGGCTTCCTGCAACGGGGCGCGGCGCAAGTCCAAATAGCGATATTCTAGGCGTACTTCTTCGCGAGTGTCGGTGCGGGCCTCAATCTCAAAGGGCGGCGTCTCGCTGCGGTTGAAGACGGTCGCCTCAAGCACCTCCAGCTCCACTTCGCCGGTCGGCAAGTTGGGATTGGCCGCGCTCAACATGCGCCCTTCCTTCTTGCTGAACTGTTCACCGCGGCTTCGAACTTTGCCACGCAAGCCTATTACCCATTCGCCGCGTAGGGTGTTGGCTAGCTCGTGGGCTTCTTTTGAAGCATCCGGATCAAAAACGATCTGCGTGATGCCCTCGCGGTCCCGCAGATCGACGAAAATCAGGGAACCATGGTCTCGGCGATTGGCAACCCAGCCGAAGAGGACCACTTCTTTGCCAATGTCTGCCGCGCGGATCGCAGCGCAGTGATGGGTGCGTTTCAGTTCATCGATAAAGCGGGCCACAGAAACTGCCTCAGATTGCGGAAGATTGCGTAGGTTGGGCGGGCGCGCCTTTTAGCGCTGAAATGCGCATGGCTCAATTCCACGCTGAACGTAGCCATAAACGTCCACACAAAGTGGGCCAAGTTCGCCAATTCTGCGCATTTGTCCTGACCGACGATGGCGCCAAAACCCTCGACCCCGTTTGCGGAGGCCCTCAGTTATTTGGCGCCGGCCGCCCCCCTCGTGATCGGCATTTGGCGCGCCAGTTTTGGTAGCCAGTGGCGCGACGATCAGGCGCTGTTGGCGGCGGTGGGGCAGGGGCCGCCCGCAATCCAAGGAGCCCTTTCGGCCCTTCTAGCCAGCATCGCGTTGGAGCTACCGGTCGGCGGCAAGTGGCTCCGCGCGGCCCTCGTCTCGGTCGTGGCGCTCAGTCTTTGCGGTTTCCTGATCTTTAGTCTCACCCGCTATCTGGCGCTGCGTTTGGGGGTCTCGCGATTGGCGGCCAGCGCGGCAGGGCTCGGCTCCGCTTGGCTCGTGACGCTCGGGCCAAGCTGGCAACTCGAGGCGACCGTGGGCGGAGGTCTCACGGTGGCAGTCTCGCTCTGTTTGTTGGGCGTTTGGTTGAGCCGAGAAGCTGAGGCTGCTTGGGTCCCGTTCGCGCTGGCATTGGCGCTCGGGGCCGCGCTTGCTGAAAATTGGGCTGCTGCTGCTGCCTTGGCGCTGGCGCTCACGGCTCGGCTGGGCGTTCGTCGGGCGGCTTTACCCTGGTCCCGGCAAACGGTCGCGCTCTCGGCGGCGCTGTTTGGGTGGGTTGCGGTCGGTTTGGTTCTCGGCCAGCTCGTCCGCTCGGGTGGACATTGGTCCGACTTGGGCATCGCGTTTGCGGGTGAAGTGGGTCGAGCCCAGTTGCCAAACCAGGCTCTCGCCTTAGTGGACGAGAATTTTACGCTCTTGGCTCTAGGGATCGCGGCCTTAGGGGCGTGTGCCACTCTCTTTCGGGCGCAGACGCGGGCCTTGGCCTTGGCACTCGGAGTTTGGTGCATTCTCGGCGGGATATTTAGCCAAGCGGGGGATGATCTGCTGGGCGTCGATCCGTTCGCGCCATTCGCTCTATTGGGGCTGAGTGCAGTGGGTATTTTCGCTGGAGTTGGAGCTGCTTCTGCCTTCACGCTGACACGTTGGCGCGTTCCAATGGCGCGCCAGAGTGTTGGGCTCTTGGTAACAGCGCTGTTCGTACTAGCGCTGCTCGGATTCGAGCGTTCAACCCACGTGGCGGGACGCCGCGACCACGTCGCGAGTGAAGCTTGGACCGATGAAGCGCTGAGCGATCTTCCTCCGGGGAGTGTCCTTCTCTTGAAAAGCTCCGAGTTGGCCTGGCACCTCTGGGCCGCTCGCGAGATCGGGGGGCAACGCCCGGATTTGATCGTTGCGCCGCTCCAAGCGTTGGAGCGTGGGAGTGGCAGCGAGGAGCTGGTGCGTTCGGAGCCTGCACTCGGTCCTGTGGTTCGCGATCTGCGGCTCAGCCGACGGCCGACCGAGTTCGCACTATCCTCACTCGCAGTGGAGCGGCCGCTGTTCGTTCAGTTCGATGCCAGCTGGGACCCGAGGTTGCGGGAGCACCTGGTGCCGCATGGCTTCTGGGTTGGATTTTCGCCTCACGCGCTGGGGCGTTCCGACCGTGAGGGCGCCGCGCTCGCTTCCGATCAGGCTTTCAGCCGCGTCGTGACGCTCGCTGAGCAACCTGGATCCCGCGACGCTGGGACATTGCAGGTTCTCCAAGAGCAACTAGCTGAACATGCGCTCATGCTCTTCTCGCTACAAGACTTCCACGCGGCGAGTCTGTTTGCCGAGAAGCTCCGGCTGATTGCACCCAAGCATCCGGCACTTGAAGTCCTCCAAGCGCCCAAGGCGCTTGCGATAGCCCGGGCCGTCGACTAGCTTCGCTCCCCCACATGGCACGCGTTACTGTTGAAGATTGTCTGGAGCACGAGGAAAATCGCTTTGCACTGGTTGTGCTGGCGGCCCACCGAGCTCGCACCCTGATGAAGGGCACGCCCACGCTGGTCCAATCTCGCAATAAGTGTGCAGTCACTGCCCTGCGCGAGATCGCAGCAGGCAAGGTGCGCTTCCATCGCGATACCGAAGAAGTCCTGCGCGAGTTCATCAACGAGACCCAAGCGCTCGCTGGGTACTGACGTTTCGCGGAGAGCCTTACATCCCCGAAGCCTAGAGGCGCTCGCGCGTCCCGATGGACTCGGCTCGCTCGCCCACTACGAAAACCCTGCGTATTATACCAGGGCTTATCGGCGTCGTTTACAAGACGTCGGCTATTACGTGGAGCTCGCTCGGCGTTCGAAAGGCCCCGTGCTCGAATACGGTGTGGGTAACGGACGGGTGGCTCTGCCGATCGCGCGCCAAGGCGTTGCCATCACGGGCATCGACCTTTCGGCTCCGATGCTCGCAGATTTGAGGGAAAAGCTGAAGCTTGAGGAGCCTTCCGTGGCGCGCCTCGTTTCAGCGCGGCGTGGGGATATGCGAAAGGTTAAGTTGAAGCGGCGCTTCCCGCTGGTGATCGCGCCCTTCAACGTGATGTTGCACCTGTATGATCGGCCCGACATGGAGGCCTTTCTGGCACGGGTCAAAGAACACCTCACGCCCAAGGGCGAATTCGTTTTTGACTATTCGCTGCCGCAGCCGGCCGATCTCGGTCGCGATCCCAATCGCAGCTATCGCGTTCCAGACTTCGTGGATCCGGTGACGAAGCTCAAGATCCGCAGCTCCGAGCGTTTTTTCTATGAGCGTTTCCGGCAAACCTTGCTCGTCTGGTCAGAGTACGAGCCTGAAACAGGTGAGGCTTGGGACGTGCCGCTCACCCATCGCCAGTTTTTTCCTCAAGAGATGGAGGCTTTGCTCCACTACAACGGTTTTGAGATCATCGCCTATTGCCCTGATTTTGCGGAACAAGGTTGGCTCAGCTGGGTGGATTCGCTGGTGGTTCATTGTCGGGTTCGGCCTGCTTCGGGCCGGAAGCGCGCAAAGCCCGTTGCTCAGCCCTAGGCGCCGCCTTAGCTTGGGCCTCGACAGATGGCGGCCGACTATTACGCAGAACTGGGAGTCCCAAAGACCGCGACGCAGGATGAAATCCGCAAAGCGTATCGGAAGCTTGCGGCCAAATTTCATCCTGACAAGCGCCCCGACGACAAGACAGCGGAAACCAAGTTCAAGTCGATCAATCGCGCCAACCAGATCCTGGGCGATGAGGCCAAACGCAAGCTGTACGACGATTTTGGCGAAGATGGCTTGCGCGAAGGTTTCGATGCCGACGCTGCGCGAGCCTATAGGAGCGGCGGGGGCGGACGAGTGCGCTTCCGGCGTGGGAATGAAACGGGCAGCGCTGAGGATCTGTTTGGCAGCAGTGGTGCCAACATCGGGGACCTTTTTGGGGATCTTTTTGGCGGGCGAGCGCGGGCAGCACAACAAGGGGGTCCACGCGCAGCTCCGAAAGGCTCGGATGTCGCGAGCGAAGTGACAGTCGATTTTGCGGCAGCTCTAACTGGAGTTAACCTAAAGTTGCGAGTGCAGGATGGGGGAGATGAGCTCACTGTTCGCATCCCGCCCGGTGCGGCCGACGGCGACAAGGTTCGCCTGCGGGGTCATGGCGCCCCCGGTCCGCACGGCGGCCCCCCGGGCGATCTGGTGCTCACGATTCGCGTGAAGCCCCACCCGTACTTCGACCGAGATGGCCTGGATTTATACTTAGATTTGCCCATTTCTGTCGGGGAAGCCTATCGCGGAGCCAAAGTGCGCGTGCCAACTCCCTCCGGCGATGTGACGCTCACCGTGCCAGAAAAAGCGCAGAGCGGTCAGGTGCTGCGCTTAAAAGAACGGGGTGTTAAGCGCGGTGAGAAGGTCGGCGATCTCTATGTGCGCTTTCAGATCCGGCTACCCGTCGGAGACGAGAAGGAAATCGCGAAGGCGATCGACGTGCTCGACAAGGCCACCCCCGATGATCTGCGTGCGCTCCTAGTATTCTGAGCGAGCTCTGCGCAGGTTCGATTGGTTTGCTAGCCGGAGCTGCATGCCTTGAGGATTCGAGCCAACACAGGCCAAAGGGAAGGCCGGGGAAGGGCGAGGAAGGCCGGCCCGGCTATTGAGTGGCGTCCACCGCGGGGTCAGCCTTATCAGCTCCCAAAAATCCACCGGATTGGCGGGCCCACAGCTGAGCGTAGAGGCCGCCGTTCGCGATCAGTTCCTGGTGCGTGCCCGCTTCGGTGACTTTCCCCTGGTCGATCACGATTAAGCGATCGAGTGCGGCGATGGTGGAGAGCCGGTGTGCGATGGCGATCACCGTCTTGCCAGCCATCAGCTTTCCTAGGTTCTGTTGGATGGCCGCTTCGACCTCTGAATCCAGAGCCGAGGTGGCTTCATCAAGGATCAGAATGGGCGCGTCCTTGAGCATGACCCGCGCAATCGCGACACGCTGACGTTGCCCGCCTGAAAGCGTCACTCCCCGTTCGCCCACGTGCGCATCGTAGCCTTGGCGGCCCTTCGGGTCCGAAAGTTGTTCGATGAAGGCTGAGGCTTCGGCTCGATCGGAGGCCTCTTTCAGCATTTCTGGTGTCGCGTCGGGGCGCCCGTACAGGATATTTTCGCGCACCGAACGATGCAAGAGCGAGGTGTCTTGCGTCACCATGCCGATATTGGCCCGTAGCGAATCTTGCGAGACTTTCGAAATGTCCTGACCATCGATTAGGATCTGCCCACCCTCGACATCATAAAATCGCAATAGCAGGTTTACAAGTGTTGACTTGCCGGCGCCGGAGCGACCCACAATTCCAACGCGTTCGCCCGGCTTCACCTGCAAGCTCACGCCGTCTAAAACACCACTGCCCTTGCCGTAATGGAAGTGCACATCGCGCACCTCAATTCGCCCCTCGCTCACCTTGAGTAAAGGCGCGTCGGGTGGGTCTTCAACCACGCGCGGCAGCGAAATCGAGCTGATTCCGTCTTCCACCGTGCCGATGTTTTCAAATAGGGCAGACGCCTCCCACATGATCCACTGGGACATGCCACTCAGGCGCAGAATCAGCCCAATCGCAACTGCCACAGCGCCAATCGTGACCGCCCCTTGGGACCAGAGCCCGAGCGCAAGCCAACCGGCACTGAACAAGAGCAAAGCATTGAGCAAGTAGAGCGTGATGTAGAGCAAGGTGATCAGGCGCATCTGGCGGTGCACAGAGCCCAAGAATTCCTGCATGCCTTCCTTAGCGTAGGCTTCCTCGCGCTTGGTATGCGAGAACAGCTTCACGGTCGCAATGTTCGTGTAACTGTCCACGATGCGCCCCGTCATCACGGAGCGGGCATTGGCTTGCTCTTCTGCCACCTTTTGCAGCCGAGGAACGAAAAAGCGTAGCAGGCCCACATAGCCCACCAACCACACCAAAAACGGCAACATCAGCCGCCAATCAGCGCGAGCGGCAATCACCACAGCCCCCAAAAAATAGACGGCCACGTAGTTCAAAACGTCCAGCAGCTTCATCACGCTTTCGCGCACTGCGAGGGCCGTTTGCATGAGCTTGGTGGCGACACGCCCCGAGAACTCATGTTGAAAGAAGGTCATCGACTGTCGGATCAAATAGCGATGCACCGCCCAGCGGATCCGCATCGGATAATTGCCGAGCAGCGTTTGGTGAATGATGCTCGAATGAACATAGACGGTCAGCGGCAGCGCAATCAGCACCACCGCCGCCATCAACAGGAGCTCCGTGCGTGCTTCGGTGAAGAACGTTGCCTGTCGGTATTTCCCCAACCAATCGACGATGTTGCCGAGGAAGGAAAACATCGAAACTTCGAAGACCGCGATGAGGGACGTGAGCGCCGCCATCACGGCAATGGGCCGCCAAGCGCCTGCCGTGTAGTGACGACAAAATGCCAGCAGTGTCTTAGGCGGCTGGGTCGGTTCTGCCGGAGGAAAAGGATCTAAACGACTTTCAAACCAGGAGAACATGGCGCACCTATCTCATTCGCCGGGATCGCCCGGCGGGGGTGCGGGTTTCTAACAGCTTGGCTAGGCGTCCCACCAACGCTTCCACCACGCACCAGTCTTTTCTGCTCCCGGTGCCTTGGGTGGAGCGGCCGCGGGGGATCCCATGGTCCCTACTTTATTGGGAACGGGCTCGTGCGACGCTTTCATGCTGGGCAATCCCGCCGTGCGAGTCGGCGGCGGAGGAGGCGCCATGGCGGCAGGGTTGGGTGCAGCGATGAGCGGTTGCGGTACAGGCTCGATGGGGCTCTGCTTCACCACCGGTTGCGCGGGATCGGCCCCGAAATCTCCAAGCATGTCATCCAGGTTCCAGTCTGCCGGATTCTCGAACGCACCCGCGGCCCGGGAGCGGACGGCTCGGGAGGGCAGGCGAGAGGCGACCCGTTCAACGTGCCCATCCGAAAAGGAGTGCAGCGCCTCAATGATCACATCGCCGATAAACGCGCTGGCGTCCGCCTTTTCGGCTTTTTTCGCAGGCTTTCGCGCAGCCGCTGTGTCCTTCACGATCTCTGCCAAGTCTTGGTAAGAGGCAGGCTGCCCCAGGCGAACCAACGCGGCCATCAGTGCCGCGGCGTAGTCATCCGCAGTTTGGAAACGCTCCTCCGGATCTTTAGCGAGCGCTTTGGCGAGCACAGCCTGGACGTCCGCGCTCACGTCGTCGCGGATGGTCCGAATATCGGGGACCTCGGCGGCGCGCACCAGCTTGAAGGTTTCCAGATCGCTCTCACCGAGAAACAGCCGGCGACCGGCTAACATTTCCCAAAGTAAGATGCCCGCAGCGAAAATATCCACGCGCTTGTCGGCGCTCTTGCCTAGGCAGATTTCCGGCGCCAAATAGCCGAATTTACCTTTTACCATGCCCTCATCTTCGTCCGTAAGGTGGGAGCTGGCTTTGGCTAGGCCAAAATCCACCAGCTTGACTTCACCGTACTTCGTCATCAGCACGTTGTGGGGGGAGACGTCGCGGTGCACGATATTGAGCGGCTCACCGCGATGATCTTTGCAATCGTGTGCGTAGGCGAGCCCTTCGCAAATTTGAGCTGCGATGAGCAATGCCACCTCGGGCAGCAACCGGCGATTCTGGCTAGCCAAATGATCGAGCACGGCTTTGAGATCCGCGCCGTCCACGAACTCCATCACGATGAAATGCGAGCCCGTTGCCTGTCCGATATCGAAGACCTGCACGCACTTGGAGTGATTCAGAAACGCGCACAAGCGCGCTTCATCCAGGAACATTTCGATGAATTCTTGATTGGCGGAGAGCTTGGTGAGGACACGTTTGATCGCAACCTGTTTCCGAAAGCCCTCGATGCCGGCGCTCTCCCCGCGATACACCTCCGCCATGCCGCCGGCGGCGATCTTCTCGATCACTTGGTAGCGTTGTCCATCGCGCATGGCTCTGACTGTATGACGTCTTGGCCTTAAGGAGTAGCCGGAGTGGGCAAACCCTCGGCGGGTCGCACGCGTGTCATTTTCCCTGGCGTAATGGTGACACTGAAGGTCTGTTGTTCACTCGCCAACTGGAGCTTGATCTCGTGCTGTCCGGGCCGTAATTGGGCGTACCTCCGCGGGCCGACACCGATGAAGTCGCCATCCAGGTAAAAGCTGTGACGCGCACCTGTTTCAAGCAGCAGCAGCCCCAATCCCTGGGGCACCGGGATCCCTTCCGGTGGCGGTAAAACTTCAATTTGCGGGGGGCTAGCCGCGGCCTTGGCGAGTGGCTTCGCGCCTGCCGGTTCGCTGCCTGTCGCGGGTCCTTTCGCGGCTGCCGCCGTCTGCGGCACAGCATTCGGCAGCGCGTTGTCGCCCGCGCTTGGCTGTAGGCTCGGCACGACCAGGTAGCGAACCAAGCCGAAGGCAACCATTGCCGCCGCCGCCGGAGGAGCGATGGCCTTTGCCCAATGTTTAGCCCGACTTTTGAGGTTTCTTGGAAACGGCTCTGCTTTCGCGTCCCCGTTCGCGACGGGCGGGGCTGCCGGTGAAACTTCGTCGGTGTCGTCTGGCCAGAGGGCTTCAGTGCTCGGGGCATCCGGCGTCCCACCAAAGCCGATCGCTTCAGCTGCGATCACTGCATCGACAGGGCTTTCATCGCTGGGTTCCGGGCTCGGAACACTGGCTTCTCGGTGCGTCTGAACCGCCGCGGCCACGGGCGCAGGTTCCGGGCTGTCGTTGGCTGCCAAGCTGACGAGCGCGGACCCCAAATCAACGGGCGTGAGCTCCGAAGTTTGGAAAGACGTGGCATCGCTTGCGTGCGGGAACGCTCTTGGCGGCTCTGGAGAGAGCTGAAAACTGAAGCCATAGGGAGCAGCTGCGACCTCCGGCACACAGAGTGAAAGATCCACGGTATCCAGCCGTTGAATGGCGCCGTGCTGATTGAGATCCCAAAGCACCGAATGCACCGAACTTGGCGAAAATTCACCTGAAAGGACTAGTTCCCGGGGTGAAGCTGAAGCGAGCAGGCGTTCGGTGAGAAGGCGCGCGGAGAGGGGAGTTGAGGCTAGGTAGCCTAAAGCCATGTCGCGATCGAGCTCAACGCGTTCAATATTGAGCAACGCCGAGGAGATCAGCTGGTGCGCAATCTCGCGTGCAGCATCAATGAGCGGCAAGATCTGCTCTTCCAGGGAGCCGAATAGTTCTCGCTCAAGCGGAGTGTTCTCTGGTTTTACCTCGAAGCGACCCGCGCTCACGCCGAGAAAGGCGCGCAGCATGCCCCGGCCGCGCTCCACCATCCCCTCGCCGTTGGTTCGTGTCGCGGTCACCGGTTCGCCCTCACGCAGCTCGACTTCGTACACGTAGGCCGCATCTCGCAGCTGAATTCGAGCATTTTCGAGGTTCCGCCGCGTACTATCCAGCAACCAACGAGGTGTTAATCCATCGAGGCGCCCACTCACGGGGGCGCGCGCTAAGAGGCGCGTTTCGACGCGGGCCCGGGGACGCAGGACTTCGCGCACGCGTTCCATCAAGGTGCTAGCGTCGGTCTCCTTCCGGATGTAGCCGTCGGCAACCACACCCAGCTCGCGAACCCGCTGCAGGAGATCTTCCTTCCAGGAAAGGAGAATCACGGGCACGTCGCGCACTGCGATGTCGCGTTTCAGCTGACGGCACAGTTCGAGTCCGTCTAGCTTCGGCATCACGACATCGGTGATCAGGAGGTCAGGCCAATTATCCCGAACGAGTTCCAGCGCCTGCTCCCCATCCTTGGCTTCAAACACCTGCATCCCGACACTTCGGAGCACATCTGAGAGTAGCCAGACGATGGCGGGATCGTCGTCCGCCACGACAACTTTACGACCCTTCAGCTCAACCTGGGATGAACTCCCAGCGTCGCGTGCGACTCCACCACGGCTCGACAGGCTCTCCAGCACCACGCCACCGAGCGGGCCGCTTTCCTTGAACCGCACTTGCCCCGAGGAGGCGAGCGCGACGACCTGCCGGACCTTGGCTAACGCTCCCCAAACGGCCGCGATGACCTCACTCCCTTGTCCGAAATCGATCGCGAGCTCATCGGTGTCGGTGAGCGCAGAATCCACGAGGCCCGCCTGGATTTCTTCAGCGATTTTCTTGGAGAGTGTTTGGAGGTCCAGGCTGCCAAGGCCCGCTTGGCTGAGTCCCGAGCTTTTAACGGTGCCGAAGGAGAATAGGGCTTTTCTGAGGTCTTCTGGACTCAACGGCAGCCGTAAGACGCCGGCGGCCCCCGCTTGGATAAAGTGCTGGTCGTTGCCCTCGCCGGGGGGGGTGAGCACGAGCACGGGGATGGCTTCTGTTGAGCCGTCGCTGGTTATCGCCCGAATCAGCTGGCGCGCTTGGCGTGCGCCGCTGTCCACGATGGCGACGTTGGGGCCGTGGGTTCGCAGGTGCTCCAGGGCTTCAGAGAAATCCTCGGTCAGGAAACATTCGATGCGTCGGCGGCCCTCGGTGAGGCCTGCCACGATGAACGGCGCCCCGAAGACCAGCACGTGCATGGGGCTCGCGGTGGGCACTTCCTCGGTGGCCGGCGGAGGGCGCTCGTGCAGCAACTGGGGCACAATTTCGAGCACGCGCGTGAGGGTCTGGAGCTGTTCGGGGCTGACGCCCGATCGCGCGGTTTGTTCCAGCAGACGCACGGCGTCGAGCAGAGCCTCCGACGCACTGGAGAGGCCCAAAACCTGAGTGGCGGTGGCGACTGCGTGGAGTCGGCGCTGGAGATGGTCTCGAATGGATTTGTCGTCCGGGCGGGACTTTAGGGCAGAGAGTGCCTCACGCAGGCCAACCAACCGGCGCGAGAAGCCTTCGACAAACTCCGTCCGGGCGTCACGTGCGGGTTCACCAAAAACAGATCGGTCCTCATGCATACCGTAGGCGGCTAACATGCCAGCGCCAATTGGGCCGAATTTTGAGCGATGAAGCAGAGCTAACCGAGGCTGATTTTGCCCTTGAACACCTGACGTGCCGGCCCCTTCAGATCCACCTCTAGGCTCGATTCGTGCACGATCAGCTCCAAAACGCCGCCCGGGAGCTTCACTTGCACTGCCTGATTGAAGGGGATTCGGCCCGTCACAGCCGCCGCTGCCGCCGCTGCTGCCGCCCCAGTGCCGCAAGCTAAGGTCCGCCCGACCCCGCGCTCCCAAACCACCAGATCCATGTGTGCCGGGTCCTTCAACACGACAAACTCAATGTTGGCACCTCCCTCAATCTTCGAAGAAACCAGCGGCGCGATGCGATCAATCGCGATCGTATCGAAGCCTGGCTCAAAGGTGACCGCGTGGGGATTGCCCACAGAAACCTCAAGAAAAGTGCACTGCCCGCGATCCACCTGGAGCCGGCGCTCGCCCAAGATTTGCGCTTTGCCCATCCCAAGCTTCACTTCCGCCCGCGTTCCGTTGCGCACCACGTCTGCGCGCCGCAGGCCAGAGTCGGTTTCGATGCTGTAGCTCACGCTCGACTGTTGATCGCTCAGGGCTAAGTGGAGCGCGACGCAACGCAGCCCGTTGCCACACATTTGCGGGCGGGAGCCATCGGCGTTGAGAACCAGCATTCTGGCACGAGCTTCGGCACTTTCTGCAGGCAACACCAGGAGCACGCCGTCGGCGCCGATCCCCAAATTACGGTCACATAAGCTGCGTGCCAGCTCGGGCGTTACGCTGGCAGCGATAGCGTCGACCACGATGAAATCGTTGCCGAGCCCTTCGTACTTGGTGAACACAAGAGACATGAGGCAGGGCCTGAGTGTGCCACACACCCGGCGGACTGGCTACGCGCGGGCTTTTTAGTTCGAACCAGTTCCAGGCTGTGGCCGAACGGCGTAGAGAGTCCCAACCACCCCTCTCATACCCCCCGCAATTTCGGATCGAGCGATGCAACGACCCCTGCTTTTGAACGGTTTCATGGCTTCCGGCAAGTCCAGTGTTGGACGCAGGCTGGCAGAGCGTACGGGCAGTCCGTTCGTAGATCTGGACAGTGAGATCGAAGCGATCCTCCAGACCAGCATCGACGCGTTCTTTAAAGAACACGGTGAGGTCGCCTTCCGCAAAGTCGAAGCAGAGCAACTGCAAGCGCTGCTCAACGGCTGGCAAACGCGTTTCCCAAGTCCTCCCGTAGTGGCGCTTGGCGGCGGGGCGCTGCTCCAGCGTGACGTGCGAGTCCGCGCGCTGCGCGACGCAGTCGTGGTCACGTTGATGGTCAGTCCACGAACCGTAGCCGTGCGAGTCGCGGCAAAGGGTGGAAGGCCGCTCTTAGAAGGCGCTGACGTGGAAGCACGCGCCCAGTCCCTGCTCGAAATCCGCGCCCGCAGCTACTTCGAGGCACATGCCGTGCTCGAAACCGATGACGCTGATGTTGGGTCGTTGGTTGAACAGGTGCTGGAGGTTTGGCGCACCGATCCGATAGCCGTGGCTGCCGAGGAGCACTCCTACGCGGTCGAGGTGGGCCGGGGCCTGCTCGTGAAGCGCCTGCCCAATCTCTTGGCAGCCCACACCTCCGCCCTGCTCGTCACGGATCGGACAGTCTTTCAACTCCACGGATCAGAGGTCTTGGCAGCCGTCAGCCAGGGCCGAGCGGTGGGGGTGTGCGAACTTGAGCCAGGCGAACTCCACAAGAACGTGGCGGGGCTCAGCCAAATCTGGGACGCCGCGCACGCGCACGCGCTGGATCGCAAGAGCTTGGTGGTGGCGTTAGGAGGCGGCGTTGTCACGGATATGGCAGGGTTTGCGGCGGCCACTTGGATGCGCGGCGTGGCATGGGTGGCGCTGCCAACAACGCTTCTGTCCATGGTGGATGCAGCTGTTGGAGGCAAAACAGCTATCGATTTCAAGGACGCCAAGAACTCCGTCGGGGCTTTTTGGCAGCCGAAACGCGTGCTGTGTGATGTGGATCTCCTCAGCACCGAGTCGCCGCGTGGCTTCGTGAGTGGCTTGGCCGAGGTCGTCAAAGCGGGGCTCATCGGCGATCCGCAACTTTTTGCAATTTGCCGCGACGAAAGTGCCTCGATCTTGGCACGCGAGCCCGCGCGCGTAGAAGATTTGGTGCGCCGCTCCATACGTGTGAAGGCGCACGTCGTGAGCGTTGATCAACGCGAGAGCGGCGTCCGTGCGACGCTCAATCTCGGCCACACGATCGGTCATGCACTCGAATCCGATGCGGGTTACACGGCGCTCACTCACGGTGAAGCCGTCAGTCTGGGTTTGGTTGCGGCCCTCAAGATCGGGGAACGTCTCGGATTAACGCCCCAAGCTTTGACGACGGAAGTACGCCACACGCTCGCTCAGCTACAGCTCCCAACGACACTCGACCCAGACAAGCTGAGGAGTGCCGTGAAGCTCCTGGTACGCGACAAGAAACGAACCGGCGACAAACTGCGCTTCGTGGTCGCCAAAGGCGTGGGCGAGGTTGCCACTGTGATGCTTGCCCTATCCGAGCTGGAGCGCCTCACCGCGGAGCTCGCGGATTCGCTTTCTGGCTAGCACGGAAGACTTTGGCCCGAGCGCCAGTCCTTGGGCGTGGGCTGAGCCAGTCTATAAAACTGCCGTTTATTGGCGGTGCTTCGGTAAGCACACTCTGTACGCTTGCCCGGAATATTGGCGTCCACGCAAAAGCCTCGATACACTCTAGTCGGAGGGCGTTGAACGCTCTCACTTGCCTTTACGATTCGACACCATGGCGCATCCGCTCACTCGAGGTTTTCTAGCTAGTTCATTCCTGATCCTCGGGGCCGCCGCCTCTGCGGCAAGCTGTACAGATCAAGAAACCTCACTCTACATTGAGGGCGTCTTGCAGCCCGAGGCTCCAGCCTGCGTTTTTAAGGCAGATGCCGGCTCCACTCTACTTGGCACTGGTGTGGTGGATCGGGTGTTCGGCGAGGTCCCCTACACAGCAGCTTTGCTCGTCGGCAATCAGCTGGTGCAGCGTTCGGATCCCGAGCGGCTCAGGGTGGAAACGTCGCGCATCAGCCTAGAAGGCGCCATTGTTCGGGTCACTACATCCACGGGCACTGCGATCGCTGAGTACACCACTCCGGGCACTGGATTTGTCAATCCCGGCAACGGTCGTGAACCTGGGCGCGGAGTGTTTTTCGCGACACTGCTTCCTGGCTCGGTGGGCGACCCTGGTCAGGTCTACATCGCGCACGTCCGCGTGTTTGGAAAGACGCTGGGTGGAGTCGACGTTCAATCGGCCGAGTTTCTGTACACGATCGAAGTTTGCAACGGATGTTTGATTCGGTATCCAGCGGCAGCTTTGGATGCCACGGGTGTCTGCACGGCTGGGCCGGACGTGATGGTCGATCCAACCTGTCAGTTCGGTGTGGACGAACCCGTCGATTGCAGGCTTTGCGCGGGCAGCAGCGGGGTTTGCAGGCAAGCTCCTGTCGTCGGGCCGTGAGCTTCGTCTAGCTAGTCCACTTCGCGGCTTAGGTGTCGTGTTGCGGGGCCAAAGCAGGCTGTCCACGCAGTAGCTGTTCTTCAGTCAGGTCACAGGTTTCGATGGCAGCATCGATCCGCGTCAACATGCTTGAGAGTAGCTCCTTGGAGCGCCTCTCGATTTCGATGCGTCGCTCGCGCTCTGCCTCCACTTCGTGAGCCAGCGCCATCGCCACCAGTAACAAAGCCTGGGTTGGGATTTGGCGACCGCTCGGAACCAAATCACGGAGCTTGGTGTCCACAACTTTGGCTAAGCGCTTCAGCTCCTCGTCGGTGGAGCGCGAAACTACTCGGTAGCTTTGCCCACCCACCTGCAGTTCAATCGCGCTCTCGGCCATTGGCTGCTGACGGTAGCACCCCGACCCCGGAATGGAAAGCTTCGAAGCCTTGCAGCTTTAGCCGTAGCCAGAAACTTCAGTGGAATAGCCCTACTAGCACCGCCACGATTTCGTCCTCGAGTTCTGGCTCCAGCTTGGCGTGGGCATACAGGCGGAGAAGCTCCTCAAGCGAGACGACAGCCGCAACCAGCCGCACCGGCCTGATGTTACCCTGAAGCCGCATATCTCGCCAGGCACTCGTCAAACACGAACGCAAGGTCTTCTGCAGAACCTTTCCAAGCACCGAAAGGTTCGGTGCGGCGCCGCCTCCTGGTTTCCGTGCGAGAATTTCCGCCCATGCCTGTTCTCTCTGCAACCAGTCAAAACTCTCGCTCACGAGTGCTCTAAATCGGGCGACTGGCGTGCGTTCCACTTCCAGCCTGCGAGCGAGCGCGTGCTCAAGGAGCTCACCCGCAAATTCCGCCGCCCCTGCCAGCGCCGGCTCAATATTCTCGAAGTGTTCATAGAAGGTGTTTCGTGAAACACCCGCAATCTTCACAACCGATTGCACTGTCGCGTCGCCGGGCTGCGAGAATGAGATGGCCACGGCTCTGAGCAAGCGCCTCCGTTGCTGCTGGCTGCGTTCAGGGCGCGGAAGAAGACGATCATGCTGGCCGCGTCCCGGTGCCAGCAGCTCTTCCTCGAAGCGCTCCATAGAGACGAGCGTATCCTTTTAATCAGTGGAACGCACGCTTTCACGACAGCGCTCGGCTTTTGGGTAGAGCCAGGGAGTGCGGGCTCGCTTTCCATCGTGAACGTGGGTGGCGCATCATTTGCCGATGCCTCAGTAAATATTTGAAATGAAAGGATATTGTATTAGGACATATGAGTCCTTATAAAACAGGGCGCCCTCGAACAACAACCTTCTGGGATATTGAGGAAAGCGACTGAGCCGCATGGGTGCCTGCTGGCAGTGATCTTCTCGGTGATAGCACCTCAAATTCCGTCACCTCATTCGCTCCGTAGCTGCTAAATCCGGGTGGTGCATCCACACGCCATTGACGAGGAGTTGCAGGCCTTGGAGCAGCGCGGCTTGTTTCGAGTGCCTGACGATGGCTCAGCTCGGCGTCGTGCAAAGGCCGCCGCAGAGGCACTCGGCGTCGCATTCATTGATGCCAGCAGCAACGATTACCTAGCGCTTACCCACCGTGAAGCGCCAGCTGCTGTTTCACGTGAAACAGCCGGGCACAACGCCCACGGTTCCGCACCGGCCGGGAGCGGCGCTTCGCGGCTAGTGCATGGCAGTCACCGTGCACATGTGGACCTAGAAGGGTCATTGGCCGATTGGGTCGGTGCTGAAGCTGCATTGCTTTTCAGCAGTGGTTTCGCCGCGAACCTTGGCGTCTTGGGAGCGGTGGCTGGAGAAGGCGACGTGATTCTGAGCGACGCGCTCAACCACGCCTCGATTGTTGACGGCTGCCGGCTGAGCCGTGCCCGAGTGCTCAAGGTTCCGCACCTGGACTTGCTTGCGTTAGAGCGGTTGCTCTCTGAGCTTCCGCCTGAGCAGCCCCGATGGTTCGTCACCGAGTCCTACTTCAGCATGGATGGAGACGGTCCGGAGCTCGCTCGGGTGGCGGCAGTTTGCCAACGCTACGGAGCTGGATTGATTGTGGATGAGGCGCACGCCTTGGGTGTTATGGGGGCGGCAGGTGCTGGTCTCTGTTCGCTCGCGGGAGTTCGCCCGGATGCCATCATCGGGACCTTGGGAAAGGCAGTCGGGAGCCAAGGCGCCTTTGTGGCTGGTTCGACAAGCCTTCGCAACTTGCTTTGGAATCGAGCTCGAAGTTTCGTCTTCTCGACGGCCCCATCACCGCTGCTTTCCCAGATATCCCTGTTTCACGTGAAACAAGCCCAGAACATGGAGGCTGAGCGGGCACGCCTGGCGGCGCTGGCTCAGGAGATCCGCGCGGGCCTCCAGCAGTCAGATGTTCCAGTCGGTAAGTCGTTCGGACCCATCATCCCGGTGTTGATGCCGCGAAACGAGCGCGTGTTGAATGCTGCTGCCCGACTCGCAGAGCGTGGAATTCTGGCCCAGGCGATTCGTTCTCCGACGGTGCCGCCTGGGACCGAGCGGCTAAGAATCACACTTCAAGCGAGCCTCAGCCAGGCAAGCTCAGAACGTCTGGTGAAGGAGCTCGCAGCAGTATGCCGCGCGTCGTAGTTCTTGGAGCCGGCACTGGCGTGGGCAAGACCGGGTGACGGTCGCTCTGGTCTCAGCGCTGCGCGAGCTCAATTCCGCTGGGCAGGCGCTGGCGCTCAAGCCAGTTGAATCTGGGCTGAGTGCGGTTCCTGGACCGGGAGAGCGGCCGCCTCGGGGGAGCGATGCGCCTCAACTTGAAGCTGCTAGTGGATGGACGGTTCCGCTCAACGCGCACCCGCTATTGGGTTTTCTGGACGGTATATCCCCTCACCTCGCGGCAGCAAGCAGCGGCCGGGAGATTGAACTCCCAGCCATCCAGGCTTGGGTCCGTCGAAATGAAGCGGCTGTTCGGGCTCGTGGGGAACTGGCAGTGGACGACGAGACACGGCACGTTCGCCCCTCCGTCTTGGGCCCCACTTGGTGTTTCATCGAAACCGCTGGCGGCGCTTTTTCGCCCTTGTCCCCCAGGCACACCAACGTGGACCTTACCGTTTCACTCAATCCCGACGTCGTGATCCTGGTCGCGGCGGATCGACTTGGGGTGCTCCATGACGTGGGAGCGGTGGTGCCCGCGCTCAAAAGTCGGGGCGTGAGCGTGCAGCATATTATTCTCAGTCAGGCGGCGCTTCCCGATCCGAGTACCGGGACCAATCTGCGAGAGCTTCAGCGGCTGCGAGGAATGTTCGAGCTCTCACCCCTCACGCGACTTTGGTCTGCTGAGCGAGACCGTCCCGAGCAGTTATCCACCCTGGCTGAGCAGCTCTTGCTGTTGGCATGAGCCTGGCCACGAACGTACGTCAGGGGTTCGTCGGGGATTCTGTCCGACGCGCGCCGTTGCTATGCCGACTCAACGATCTTGCCGCGCTCTACGAAAATTGAACGCGCATTGAGGCGCTTCGACCACTCTTCGCCATGCGCGATAATGACCACGATGGCTCCACGGTCACGCTCCTCGCCAGCGATCGTTGCCAGCCGATCACTGCTGGCCTGGTCGAGTCCGCTCCAGGGCTCATCCAACAGCAAAACCGCTGGGGAATGAACTAATGCTCGCCCGAGTGCGATCCTCTGGCGTTGCCCTCGGCTGAGAGTGCCGAACGGTCTTTCACCAAACCCTTCCGTCCCAACGCGAGCTGCCACGCGCTGCCAGCCCAACGCGGGGTCCACGCCGAACATGCGTGCAGCCAACTCCACGTTCTCACGTCCGCTCAGCTCTGGATAACAGAGAGAATCGTGGGCGACCCAACCCAGCTGACTGCGAATCGCCTGTTTGTCTTCGCCCACGGGTTCGTACCAAACGCGGCCGCGCGTTGGCGAAAGCATCGTGCCTAAGATAGCGAGCAAGGTGCTCTTACCTGCACCGTTGGAACCTCGGATGAAGGTGATCGTGCCCGCTTCGAAGCGCGCGCTGACTCCCCGAAGGGCAGCCGTGGCGCCAAACAAGCGAGTGACTTCGCGCACCTCGATCCATGGGATTTCAACCACTGACTTCCAGATAACACAGAATGGGCAGCTGATCCCTGCCAGGCTTGCATCGATTTGCTTGGGTCCGCCTAAAGTGTGCCCGCTTCTGGACGCTGAGGTCGGAGTGCAAGTGCAACGAACAAGCCTTGAGGGGTGGCGGGAGAGACAGCTGCCCATGCTACGATGGCGCCAATGAGTTCGACCGCTTTAGCCCTTGAGCAAGATGGCCCTTCGAAGCTCGTTCACTTGAGGAGCGCAGTGGAATCGGCGCTCGAAGGTAAGTCGGAAGTTGTTGAGCTGGCATTGCTTGCGCTGCTTGCTCGCGGCCATGTGCTGATTGAGGACGTGCCCGGAGTCGGTAAGACCACACTGGCGCGTGCGCTTGCCAACGCCGTCGGCGGCGAAATGCGACGCGTTCAGTTCACGAGCGATCTGCTCCCGAGCGACGTGATTGGTGTCTCGATCTACGACGCGAAGCGCGGAGAATTCGTGCTCAAGCACGGCCCCGTCTTCGGAAACATTTTGCTAGCTGATGAGATCAACCGCGCCAGCCCGCGTACCCAATCGGCGTTGCTGGAGGCGATGAATGATGGCCAAGTCTCAGTGGATGGGCGCTCGCTGCCGCTGCCCAGACCTTTCTTTGTGATCGCCACGCAGAACCCTCAGGATTTTGCCGGCACTTTTCCCTTGCCTGAAAGCCAGCTCGATCGGTTCATGGTCCGCATCAGCATTGGCTATCCGCCAGCAGCGGTTGAGACCCGGCTCATGTTGGAACCGCCTGAGGATCGAGCTGGCCGAGTACGCGCCGTCTTGGATCCAGAAACGCTGTGTGAGCTTCAGCTAAAGGTTGACCAAGTCGCGATCGACGCGGCGCTCGGAGCTTACTTGCAAGCGCTGATCACAGCGACCCGCAACAGCTCGACCTTGACGCTGGGAGCTTCTACCCGAGCCGGCATGAATCTTTCTCAGGCGGCAAGAGCTCGCGCGCTCTTGAACGGCAGACGCTATTGTATCGCTGACGACATTCACGATCTCGCGGTTCCGCTCTTGGCGCACCGCGTTCGCCTTGCCTCGCACGCGGATGGCTACATGCCGACGCGGGAAGAAGCCGAAGGCGCTGTGCGCGATATTGTTGCTCGAGTGCCCGTTCCACTTTGACGCTGGGAGCGAGGCTTTGAAACTCGAGCGTGCGGATTTCATTCCGACCCCAGTCGTGCAGCAAGATAGCTATCCGGCGCCGCCGAGCCTGCGTGTGCCTTCGGCTTCCCGCCAGCGCTTTCGACAACTACTCAGGCGCTTTCGGCCGCCTCGCAGATTGAAGTTAACCCGAGAGGGCAGATATTTCATCCTCATCACCTTCTTCGTCGGCTTTGCCGCCATCAATACGGGCAATAATTTGCTGTATTTGATGCTGGGCATGCTGCTTTCGCTGATCATTGTTTCGGGCTTGCTGAGTGAGACGAGTCTTCGGCACTTGACGGTCGTTCGGCGCTTGCCCCAACGCGCGCAAGTCGGGCGAGCGCATCTGGTTGAGATTGAGGTCTTCAATCAGAAGCAACGCCTCCCCTCTTACGCAATTGAAGTCGAAGACCTGCGTGCCGGACAGCCCGCCGATAAGCGCTGCTTTTTTCTGAAGATCAGCCCGAAATCGGCGCAAGTGGCAGCCTATCGACGTACGCCCGGTCGCCGCGGTCCTGATCGACATGTCGGATTTCGCATTGCCACTCGATTCCCCTTCGGTCTTTTCGAGAAATCGCGGGAAATTGACATTGAAGGCACGCTGTTGGTGTACCCCGCCGTGGATCCGATCCGGTTGCCTCCTGAGGTTCCCGGCGCCAAAGGGGGCACCAATCAGACTGAAGGGCGCGGCACGGGTGATGAGATCATGGGCATTCGCCCCATGCGCGAGGGTGACGATTCGCACGATATCTACTGGCGCCGCAGCGTCTTGCCCGATCAGGTGCTGCTGAAGGAACGGAGTGGCACCACACGTCGCCAAGTCACGCACATGCTGGACAGCATTCGCCCGCGAGGACCGAATGCGGACGATTGGGGCCAACGCTTTGAACAGCGTATTCGCGAGGTGGCTTCGCGCGCGGTTGCAGAACTCAAGCGTGGGAACGACGTCGCGGTGAAGACGAACGCAGGTCAGAGTGTGCGCAGCACCCCAGCCCAGGGCGCCGATCAGGTACTACGCTTCTTGGCACTCCTTCAGGCAACTCCAGAAAATGACTTGCTCGCCGCGAAGGGCGAAGGCGGGCCCACTCCGTGAGATTCGGACTCATTCATCGCATCATGACCGACGCGCTGGCAGCGTTGGGCGTCATTGCACTGGTGAGTTCAGGCGAGCTCAACCCCACGATGAGTTGGTCGGTGCTGATTGGCTTGGTGATGGCGTTGCTGATCCCGGAGCGCTTTCAAGATCGGGCTATCATTCGGCATTTTGGTTTCGTCGGCCCGCTTTCACTGCTCACACTTCAGATTGTGCGCTTCAGCCTGGGTGCCGAATTTCTCCCCCTTTCGATCGAATTCGCGGCCGCCCTGCAGGTGATTCGCCTCGCCACTCGCCGCGGCGCTGCTCACGATCAACAGGTGATCGTGCTGGCCCTGTTGCACTTGATAGCGGGCACAGTGCTGGGCGGAGGTATCTCTTATGGATTGTGTTTTGTTGGTTTCTTGATGGTCGCACCGGGCGCGTTGGTGCTCAGCCATCTGCGCCGCGAGGTGGAGGGCAACTATCGCCAAGGGGCTCGCGACCGCACAGGGCTCCCCGTGGACGTGCCGCGCATCCTACGCAGCCGACGGGTGATTGGTCGGCCTTTTTTGGCGCTGACCTGTCTGATGTCGATCCCCATTTTCCTTTTCACAGCCTTGCTGTTTGTGCTGTTTCCGCGCGTGGGGCTATCGCTGCTGTTGCTCAATCGTGCCCGCCCTGAGCGCATGATTGGCTTCAGTGATCGAGTTGATTTGGGTGGCGTGGGGCGGTTGCGCGCAGATTCGACCATCGCGATGCGGGTTCATTACCCGGGCTTGCCAGCCGATCCTCCGCCGCGGCTGGCACTTTATCTACGTGGAACAGCCTTCGACACGTACGACGGTCGGAGCTGGTCGCGTTCCGTGAAACAGCGGATCCCGGCGGTCCAGTTCGGTCCCGAAGTCCAACTCTATCGCAACCCTGATTTCGCCGCGGACCATCGGATGCAGATCGAGCTTGAGCCCATCGAGCCGCCCGTCGTGTTTCTCCCGCCTAAAACGATCGCTCTCCGCCTGTTGAGCCAGCCTGCCACGATCAGCCAGCCGCAGCCGACACTGTTCTTGGGAAGCGAAAACCAGTTGGAATACGAAGGCGCTTCCGAGCGTGGCCTGCGGTATGAGGTGTTCGCAGCCGGGCCCAACGAGCAACCGTTTGATCTGCTCCGCCCCTCCGATTACGCGCGCTACCTGACGTTGCCGCGGAATCTCACGGAGCGCACTTCCGCGCTCGCCCAGGAGTGGATCCAAGGGCTAGCAAACCCACTTGCCCAGGCCCGTGCCATCGAAACTCGCCTGCGCAAGGGTTATCGTTACGATCTCAACACGCCGTCCGGTGCCACGAAAAATCCGCTCGATCACTTCTTGTTCGAATCCCGGCGCGGCCACTGCGAATACTACTCCACGGCGATGGCCATGATGCTTCGATCCGTCGGAATCGCCTCACGCAACGTCACAGGTTTCGTCGGGGGCACCTTCAATCAATACGGCCGATTTTATGCCGTGCGGCAAGGCGATGCCCATTCCTGGGTCGAAGCGTACATACCGCGTCTCGGGTGGATCCGTTTCGATCCAACTCCGCCCGCCGACTCCGCGCCCGTGAGCGAGATGAGTGGCGCGGCGGCGCAGCTTCGGGATTTTCTAGATGCCACAACGCAACGCTGGAACCAGCACGTGGTGGGCTACGACTTGAAACAGCAGATTTCGCTGCTCGACACCGTGCGCTCCAAGTACGGTAAGCTCAGCGGTCGCCCTGGCTTCAAGTTCGCATTTGGCTCCCCGCGTCGCGTCCTCTTGCTGCTCGCCGGGGCTGCAGTGTTAGTCTATTTGGTGATTTGGCTCCGCCGGAGGGGTTGGCAGCTCCCAAAAGTACGGACTCTCAAAGAACCACTCGCACGACAGCTTTCTCAGGTGGTTGAGTTGTATGCGGCGCTCGACGCTGCGCTGGTCGTGCAGGGAATTGGTCGTGTTCCAAGTACCCCGCCACTCGGCCATGCGCGCGCCATGCGGGCGCTCGCGCATCCCTTAGCGACTGAAGTCTCCGAGCTGACAGAAATTTACCTAAGAGCGCGCTTCGGAGGCCTCCGGCTCACGGAGCAGGAGCGCCGAAACTTTGCTTTCCGAGTCAAACAGATCCGCCAATTCCGCCCGACTAAGCAACAAGCCGCTTAGCTGGCAGTTCTGGCGCGAAGCGGTTGGAGCCAAACGTGCCCCGTGGTGCTGCTGGTAGCGCCGTGGCCAAACATTGACCCCGCTCCTGGGCGCGCGGTCCGAGCATCAAACTCCAGATCAGGGTCCCCATGCTCAACCCATGCGACCAGTGACTCCTCCTCCATGGTCGATCCTTCCACATGCACCAGGTCTATCTGGACACCCTGTCTGAGTTCTTCACTGGTGATGGCGCGTTGAGCAGAGGCCAACGGCCTCGCGCCGGCCGCTATCTGATCGGCCGCGATAGCACCCGGCGCATAGGACTGAACAATCAGACGGCAGGCTCCCTGGAGCAAATCGGGTGCGATTGACCGAGATGAAACCGTGGTCCGGACGCAGTGGATGTTGCTGAGGCCCAGGCTGGTGGCGGCCACCAGGGCCATCCACGAACTCGGTGCAAGCGCCGCTGCTTTGGACGACTTCAATTTGGACCGGGGACTATTTCGGGCAGGGCTCGCTGGCATGGCTCTCTCTGCCTAAGACCTGAGCAATCTATGTGCCAGGCACCGTGCCAGTTCATTTTTTGGCAGCTGGCCGACGCCAGACCCCACGCGATCGTCTGAATTCAGCCCGATCTTGCTCCGCAGAGCTAGTTCGCTCGGCCGCCCGATAGGTGGGTCACGGCTAACCGGGTGAGTCAAATTGGTTCACGGCTGTCCGACAGACGTCCGGGATCATGGACGAACAGCAACTGTGCCCCGCTGTTTGATCACCGAGTTCGCCCAGGCCAACGCCGAGTGGCAATCGCTGGCTGAAACCAGATGCCCTTCCCCGTTCCGATAGGGTCCGGCCACGATCACCACCGAAAGCCCCGCCCCCAGCACGGCAATCGGTCCGAGGTCCGGTCTCTCGCGGCAGCTCCCGTGCAGGCGGACCTCACGTCTGACCTGCTCAGAGGTTAACGCGGCGTTAGCTTGTGGTGCTAAGGACAGCAGTCCGCGTTGCAGCGCTACTCGAGTTCGCGTTGCTGCATCCCGATCATCCGCCACGAGATGCCAGGCCAGCGACCAGAATTCGCCGCTCCTAAACACAGCCAACCGATCTCCCCCCCAGCCGCTGGCCGCCGTGCTCGCTTCAGATTTTGTTAGCCACTCTTCAAGCAGGATCCGAACGGACTGTTCGCCCAAGATATCGTGATAAAATGCGGATTGTTGAGTGCCTGGCGCCGCTATCGGCACCGCCACTGGTTCGGGACGTTCGTCGCTGAGCCACTTTTCGGGGTGCAATATCTGTTCGGAGCTGGCCGGCATACGCCGCCACAACTCATCAACTGAAGCCCAGCCACCGCGTCGACGGGCCCAGTGCACCAGCTTGAGGCCATCGATGTACGGCGCCAAAAGACTGTGCTTGAGGATGTTGGGCACGTCCGTATCCGGGGAACTCGCGAGTGAGCTTTCGGCCTGGGCTGAGAGCATTTCGTCGGGCAGATCCTCCGCATGTTGCCCCGGGGCCAGCATGCCTTGCAGCATCGCGCTGGTGGCGTCTCCTTCGGCCAGCCCATGCACGGCGCTTTGTTCATCTGTGGCATCAGAATGCCAGGCCGTGAGGCGCTCCAAATCGAAGTGCTGATCCTGGAGCGCGTGTACCAGCTCATGATCTAGCGTCGCTTTGCGATCTTCGGCGCGCAGATCGGAGAGCAAGTGCATCGTTTTGGTCTTGGGATCGTAGAAGCCGGCAAGCTGCTGCGTCATCAGGCGCTCGATGGAGGCGGCATAGTCGAAGTCTCTCGGGACGAGCCCGAGCGCCAAAAGAAACGCAGCGCTCCCCGCCATCACCTCAGGGGGCACGTCGCTCGCCAGTTGATCTTTCAGCCAAGCGCGCATCTCTTCGCGGGTTATTTCCTTGGTTTGGACCAACCCTTTGGGCCGCAACTCCCTCAGCTTCGAAACACCTGAAAGCACCCTAAGAACCAGGCTTTGCAGGTCCTCGTTGGCGTCTTTTGATGCTTCGGACCTGGCGTTTAGGGAAGGCCGTTCGAGAGCGTTGGCGGGAGTGGTCGGCTGTGCTGGATGCAGCTCCGGCCGTGCGCACGCTGTCGCCAACCATGTGCTCAGCAGAAAGGCGCCAGCCTGCACACGCGGCATTCGGATTCAGCTCTCGGCCGCGCTCTTGAGCGCCTGAATTTGGGCTTTTCGATCCGGATGCCCAAAGATAGCGGACCCGGCTACGAGAACTCTTGCTCCAGCATTCACGACCAAGGAGGCCGTTCGAGCATCGATGCCGCCATCCACCTCAAGCAGGATCGGAAAGGCACTTTCGTCGATCATTTTGCGGATTTTTGCCAATTTATCCAGCGTTGCTGGGATGAAGCTTTGCCCACCAAAACCCGGGTTAACGCTCATCACCAGTATCAAATCTAGATCCGGTAGCACGTAGCGCAGCACGTCCTCGGGCGTGTGCGGGTTGAGCACCACGCCCGCTCGCTTGCCAAGTGAGCGGATCAGCGACAGCGTTCGCTGCAAGTGCACACATGCCTCCACATGTACGCTCAGGGTATCGGCGCCCGCCTCAGCAAATTCAGCCACGTAGCGTTCAGGCTCCAGCATCATCAGATGCACATCGAGCGGGAGACGCGTCACACGGCGCAAGCTGCGGACGACCGGAATTCCGAGGGTGATGTTTGGCACGAAACGGCCGTCCATCACATCGACATGGATCCAATCGGCCCCAGCTGCTTCAACCACAGCGACCTCTTCAGCCAAGCGGGCGAGATCGGCACTGAGGATGGAAGGGGCGATCAAAACGCGAGGCGGCATGCAACATCCCTCGTTAACCGACCGACCCGCGCCGCGCCAGCACGAAGGGGAGCACAGCCCGTTCATAACCAAGCCTTGGCTCGTGATTTATGCTTGCAAGATCAGCGGTTTACCCTCAGAACCTTAGCACGCCAAATCCCGCATGCTAGGGGCAGCCGGCCTGTTGGACCACGACCCACGCTTAGGGCTCGACCATGATCACACGACCTCTCGGAAAAAACGACTACGACCACATCGTTCAGATCATTGACCGTTGGTGGGGTGGGCCATCGACCGCGCTCGCGCACCCACTCTTCTTCTACGAACTCGGTCAGATGGCGCGCGTCGTGGAGCACGACGGCGTCGTTGCAGGTTTCCTGTTGGGCTTTGTGGCTCCCGGGCCCCCGAAGGAAGGCTACGTGCACCTGGTGGGCATCCATCCAGATTATCGGCGTCGTGGAGTCGGCAAAGTGCTTTACCAATCCTTCGAGGAAAATGCCCGAAGTGCGGGTTGTGAGCGCCTCAAGGCGATCACTTCTGTCGGCAACGATGGATCGATTGCGTTCCACCGCGCTATGGGTTGGACAGTAGATATCATTGAGGATTACGCTGGTCCCGCTCGGCCGCGAGCCGTTTTCACTAAGAGCCTCGAAAGTTAACGCCGATGATCGCTGAGCAAATCCCGACCCGCGATTCTGAACGCCCCGAACAGGTCACCCCCGCAGAGTTGCGGGACCAAGCGCTTTTTGGGGCGCTTTCGGAAGAGGCACTCGCCTATTTGGCTAAAGAGTTGAGAGTGGTGTGTCCGCAAGCTGGCGAATTTATCTTTCGGGAGGGCGAAGAAGCTCGTGACATGTTCGTGGTGTTGCGGGGCGAGATGGAGATCCTCAAACACAGCCGCCAAGGTACGGAGGTGCGTGTGGCGATCCTCGGGCCAGGGGATTGGTTTGGTGAAATGGGGCTGGTGGATATTCAGCGCCGCTCCGCCACGGTGCGGGCGCTCGCGCCGGGCCAGCTGGTGCGGATTTCTGCCCAAGATTTGGATGCTCTGTACCGACATGATCTCAAAGCGTATGCGCTCATCGTGCTCAACGTGGCGCGCGAATTGAGTCGCCGGTTGCGCGTCGCCGACGGAATTTTAGCCGATTTTACTGCGAATTTGCTGGACAGCTACTTGAGCCGCCGCGAACCGAAAGCTCGGGCTTAGCTTTACAACTACTCGCCCGGGGCGAGGATGCCGTGCCTCTGGCCTGCTGAACCAGCCGCACCAGCTGCTCCCGCCGAATTCCCGCCACCCATGGCCGCGCCGCCGCCCACTCCGGCACCCGCGGTGTTTGAACCGCCAGCCCCCGGTGTTCCCGGAGTGCCGCCCGTAGCCGCCGCTGAACCACCGGTAGCCGCCGCGCCTCCCGAAGCGGCCTCCGAACCGCCGGTTCCCGCCCCCAACGGACCCGCACCGCCGGTGCTGGCGCCGCCGGAACCATTCGTGGGCGGCGAACTCGCGCCGCCAGTAGCTGATGCACCGCCTGAAGCGGAGGCGGCCGGTCTATCACCGACGCTCGGAAGATCGGGTTGAGGGTTGAGCACGCACGCTGACGCGGCCAGCGTTGCCAGCCATGTCATCCTCAAAATTCGAATCCTCAACGACATCTCGATCCTACCTAGCATAGATTGGTCCATGGCGTTCCAGCTCTCAGAGCTGGCTATTTATCAGTGATTTATCGGATGACACCCGACTGGATGGGCCAGGTGGCACACACTGATGGCACAAACATGGACACCTGTGCCATGGAACCGGAGCGCGCCGTTAGAGCGTGACCCGCTACCGCGTGCCCGCTACGGCCTGAGCTCTACTTGGATGCTCGGGCCAAAGCGAGCAGTTCTAGGACCTTCGCTGGAGTCGCGCCTGCGCTTCGGGTGGGTCCGAGGGTTTCCAGCTCCGAGGCGATGGGCTCCAGGCGGGCGATGAGTGCCCGCACGGTGCGAGCGATGTCATCCCCGTTGCTCACGAAAATGTCTTTCCAGATATTATCGGCACCGCCCGCCGCACGTGTGAGTCGCTCAAACGACGGCCCAGCGGCCACGGCTGCAGACTGTTCTTGAGCCAAGAGTTTCACAATGCTGCCGAGAAGCTGTGGCAAATGGCTCGTGAGTGCCACGGCGGCATCGTGCGCTTCGGCGGTCATATCGACGGCGTTGGCGCCAAGCGCGTGGAGGAGTCGTCGAACCGTACTCAGTGCTTCTTCCGAGGCATGTGTCGGGCACACGAGCCAGTTGCAGCCCAGAAACAGATCTGCCCGGGCGCTGGCAGCTCCACCGCCGGGAAGTCCTGCCATCGGGTGGCCGGGGACGAAACGTGCGGAATTTCCGCAGAACTGAGCGGCTTGGCTGATCGCGCGCTTGGTGGAACCGCAGTCTGTTACGCAGGGTGCGTGTTCCACGGCGATAGGCAGGAGTTCGATGATTCGGCTCACCGGGGTCGCTAAAATAGTGAGTTCGGAACCGGAAAATGCCGAATGGATGGGTTCGTCAGCGCCAATCGGCAGGATCACATCAGCCGCCGCCTTGGCTGACTCAAGCTCCAGCACTTCCGGCAAATCGACGCCGATCACGTGCGTTCCACGCTGACGTAAAGCCAGGCCGAGCGAGGCGCCAATGAGCCCGAGGCCCACGATAACCACGCTTTTCATTGCCGAAGGGCGACGCCCACTGCCTGCAGTTTTTCAGCAAGCTCCATGGCGGCTTGCCACTGCAACGTGGCGGGCACCGTCGGCGGATCCGATTCGCGACCCACCCACACTCTCAAGATAACGCCGTCAGCTCCGGCAGCGATGGCTGCCGCCGCAATTGAGCTGCAATAACGGGCCTTTTGGGCAATACTCGGGACATCCACCACCACGGGCAAATGGGTGCGTACCTTAGCGCGTGCAATCAATCCGATCTCCAGCGTGCGGACACCGTTCGGAGATTCGTCGCCGGTCTCAAGCAGCACGACGCCACCTTCGAGCCGTTCGAGTTCGCTTTCCGCGGCAGAAATCCAGTGATCGGTGCCGCGGCTGGGCTCCCGTGAAACGAATCGCACGGGCCAGCGCTGCCCACTCGGCCGTGGGTGGAGCGAAAGCGCTGCCAATGCCCCAACTTCCTCGGGAACACTTTGGTTCCGAAAAACCATGGCGTCAAAGGGCCGCCCCGCAAGCACTTGATACGGGAGGCCAGTAGAAACAGGCCCATTATCCGTTCCAAGGTGTTGGGGTGAGAGCCCGACGGGTTCAATGGCGATCCACGGACGTTCGCCGCCGATGATGCCCCAGGGGCCCTCCACAACTGTAGATTCCTTGCGAAAGCGGCGCGACGCCAAGCGATAAGGTTCGGTCACGCGCACCACTTTGGCGACGTCTGGGAACTCGCGGACGACCGCGGCGTGCTCCGTCGTCACATCCCCCACCACACCCAAAATTGAGCGCTGTTGACCGGTTGATTTCTGCACCGCAAGTCCGGCTGCGGCAAGATATCGAATCACGCTCTCGATACTGGCCTCGGGCGCCTCGGGCTCCATGACAACAATCATTTTGGGGGCGCGAGGCTCGGGCAAATCTTGGGGGTTTGCAAGAGGCATGGCTCGGCCCGCAAGATTCGGCACCACGCCCGGCCTGCGGTTGAGCATCCCCAAGTGCTCCCAAACTTGCTCGGGACAGGCATCTCAAAGTCGAACACGAGATAGTAAGCATGCTTACTATCTTCCAAGGAACAAAAAGGGCCGCTCACTTAGCGCTCCCGCCGCGCGCCCCGCAACCCTATCCCGGTCGTGCGGGTCGTGCCCTCCTACGTCGCGCTCCGGGCGTTGAGTCCGCGTGAGCTCCAGACGTGACCTTTGATCGCGTTTTGGCTAAGAGCTGAGGCGGAGAATCGTCATGTTGGATGCTCGATACGTTGCCGATCATTTAGAAGCCGTGAGGGAGCGTTTGGGAACGCGAACCTTTGACCCTGCGTCCCTGGAAGGGCTTGCCGAGTTGAGCGTAGCGCGCCGGGCTCTCATCGTGAAAACTGAAGCCGAGCAAGCGCGCCGAAATGCGGCCAGCACCGAAATGGCGGAGTTAGCCAAGAGCCCCGACAAGGCGCTCTTTCAGGCTCGTCGCGAAGAGCTCAAGAAGCTGAGCGATGAAGTGAAGGTGCTTGAAGAGCAGATGAGTGCTCTTGAGGCGCAAATGGAAGAACGCCTCGCTGTGATCCCCAATTTGCCGCATGAGTCGGTGCCGGTGGGGCGCTCCGAGGCGGACAATCGCGTGCTGCGCGTTTGGGGAAAGCAACCTGAATTGGGCTTCGAAGCGCAGGCCCATTGGGATTTGGGGAGCAAGCTCGGTGTGCTCGATTTTGAACGCGCCGCGAAGCTTTCAGGTGCCCGCTTTTCGGTGCTTTCGGGACAAGGTGCCCGCTTGGAACGTGCGCTCATCAACTTCATGTTGGATTTGCACACGCGGGAACATGGATACCGCGAATTTTGTCCGCCTTTCTTGGTGCGCGGCGAGGCGCTTCGGGGCACCGGCCAGCTGCCAAAATTCGAACAAGATCTCTTCAAAACGTTTCGTGCCGATCCTGAAGACCAAACAGCGCTCTACCTCATCCCAACGGCTGAAGTTCCGCTCACGAATCTCCATTCGGATGAGATCCTCGACAGCGCCAAGCTACCGCTCGCGTACACAGCGTACACGCCCTGCTTCCGCAGCGAGGCAGGCTCGTACGGCAAAGATGTGCGGGGGCTCATCCGCCAACACCAGTTCGACAAAGTAGAATTGGTGCGTTTTTGTGCGGAAGATCAGGGGCCTGCGGAGCTGGAACGGTTGAGCGGGCACGCCGAAGAGGTTCTGAAGCGCCTGGGCCTGCACCACCGCGTTGTGGAACTGTGTACGGGAGATTTGGGCTTTGCCGCAGCCAAGACGTACGATCTGGAGGTGTGGCTGCCTTCGCAGAATTGCTTCCGCGAGATCTCGAGTTGTTCTTGGTGCGGCGATTTTCAAGCGCGGCGGGCTAAGATCCGGTACCGGAGCGCCCCTAAAGCCAAGCCACAATTCGTGCATACGCTGAATGGCTCGGGCTTAGCCGTGGGTCGCACCTGGGTTGCCATCGTGGAGCAGTATCAACAGGCGGATGGTTCGGTGGTCGTCCCAGAGGTGCTGCGCCCGTTCATGGGCGTTGAGCGCCTCACGCCGGAGTGAGCCCCGCGAGAATGTCCGAAATAAGCCCGGGAACGACGGCTGACCCCAGTCGATTTCAGCTGTTTTGCGCGACGGCGCTGGGATTTGAAGGGCTCCTGTGTGAGGAGCTCCGGGAGCTTGGAGTTAATCCACGTCCGGTTGTCGGCGGGGTTGAGTTGGTTGGCGGGTTCGAGGTGGTGGAGGTGATTCATCTCCAGTCGCGGATTGCGGAATCGATGCGGTTGCGCTTGAAGCCGTTCATGGCGCGCGATTTTGCGACGCTCGTAGAAGGCCTGTCACGGTTGCCGTGGCACGCGTATTTGGGAAACGCTGAGCGCGTGCATGTCAGCGTTAGCTGCCAAAAATCACGGCTCTACCACTCAGACGCGGTTCGGGAGCGTTGCCTCAACGTTCTGGAACAGCGGCTCAAACAGAAGTTGCTGAGCGTACCAAAAAAGGCCGCAGAACAAGCCGTTTTTATACGAATTGTGGACGATCGGGTTCAAGTGAGCGTAGACGCATCCGGGGAGCTGCTGCACCGTCGAGGCGAGCGCCGCCATGTTTCTGTCGCCCCACTGCGTGAGACGCTCGCGGCGGGCCTGGTGCGGGCTTTGGGACCTGTGGAGCGAGTCTGGGATCCGTTCTGCGGCAGCGGAGCGCTGCTGATCGAATGGCTTCTGGCGAAGGCTGGCCATCTGCCAGGAGCTCGTCGCTCGTTTGCGTTTGAGAGTTGGCCGGCGTATCGCGCGCGCCTCGATGCTTGGCTGGCGAAGAAGCGGAGCGCCGAGGATCGTGGGCAAGCGTTGCCTCGTCCGGCGGAGATTGTGGCTTGGGGCGACGATATTCAGGCCCATGCGCTCAACGCAGCCCGCGAGAATTTAGCGCATATTGGCTATCAATCTGCGGCAGAGCTCGCCGGACTCGATTTTGAGCAAATGGCCGAGCGCGTTCCCAGCGGGACCGCCATCCTCAGCAATCCCCCGTACGGAGTTCGGCTCGGTTCAAACGTTGAGGATTTGTATCAGCGCTTGGATGGCTTGCTCGAGCGTCGGCTGGACCTACGACCTGCCGTGATCATTACAGGTTACCCACGTTACCGGGCGCGCTCGCCCCACGCCTGGCGAGTCCTCTTCTCCACTCAAGTCGGGGGAATTCCGGCTGAGGTTTTGCGGCTGCCCTGAGCCGTTACTTGAAGCCTACGGCGGGAGCGCAAGCGGCAGGGGCCGCCTTTGAAGCCAGCGCGAATCTAGCGATGTCGTAGGGAATACCTGGCATGCCGTCGACCGTCTGAAGGCATGCCTTGTTGCAGACGCGGACTGGGTCGACCGGGTACTTGGCGGCGAGTGCAGCTTCCTCAGGAGATAACCCGCCGTTGCCGGACATACCACCGTTGCCGGACATACCACCATTACCCGCCATACCGCTTGGCGTCATGGGCATCGGCAGCGGCTCGAAGTTGCCCGTGCACTTGTCCATTGGCGCCCCGCCACCGGTGCCACCTTGTCCCGTGCCACCGGTGCCACCTTGTCCCGTGCCACCGGTGCCACCTTGTCCCGCGCCCGCCGCGCCCGCCGCGCCCGCCGCGCCCGCCGCGCCCGCCGCGCCCGCCGCGCCGCCGGCTGGCGTTACGCACGTCGGCTGCTTGGTCGCCATGTAAGGCGGCGGAATATACTCCACATAGACGAACTTGTCGCACGTACCCTTCTCGATTTGATCCATGCACTCAGCATACTGAGGCGGGGCGACCACTACCGCACGGTCACACTTGTCCACCTTTAGACCGAATTGCTCGTCTTTGATGCAGCCCTCCACGGTGGCGACGATCTCGTTCGTGATGTTCGCTTTGAGCCGCGCATCGGGGTACTCAGCGAGACGCTCTTTGTAACATTGCACAGTGCGCTCACACTTCTTGCGAATCAGCTCGCGGCACGCGGCCGGCGCTTTCGGATCGATGGGGCGATCGACGCACCCCATGAAGCCCCAGACCGTGAGTGCAGCAACAACGGACCACCTATGCATGCGGCATAGGTCGCATGCTCCTCAGGGCGTCGTCAAGCATCGAAAATCACGCAAATAAAAGGGAGAGAGCCCTGAATCACGGATTGGGGACACTCCGGCAGCCCTTTGACCGGCATCACGCCCGAGAGCGTGCAGCAGGTGCGCCCTTGCGGCTCGAGTATCGATTCTGGCAGCGACTAGCCCCAAGCTTGCCCTGAGCAGCTCCGTTTCGGCATCCAAGAGCTCCAGGGTGGTCGCGCGACCCGTTTCAGCGAGCAGCTTTCGTACCCGATAGCCCTCGTTCGCGGACTTCACGCTCGCCAGTGCGGTTGGTGAAATCACTTTGGTTTGTTCTTGCGCGTTAGGCCGCCACGTGCGCCAGGCTTAGCCGGTGCCCCTCCCCGCCCAGAGGCTGGCCTGCCTCCACTAGCTTTGGGTTTAGGGCCGCGTAGCGTCGCGTCGGTTCGAGGCGAGATACCGGGCTTCGCCGGTTTGGGTGCGCTGCGTCCGCGCGGGGACTCTGACGGGCTGACTGAACGTCCACCTGGTAGCGCTGCATCCGGCCTGCGATCGGGACGCTGGCGGCTGCTTTCGTCGCGCCGACCGCCTCGCCTCTGCTCCCTAGCATCTCCCCGTTTTGCGTCCGGAGCCGAGCGCCCGCGTGTGTCCCTATTCGGGCGGCTTCCGCGCCCACTATCGGGATTCTGTGGGAAATCCTGCTGCATTTTCTCCAAAAGACCTTCAGGCAGCACACGCCGTGCGAACACGGCTCTGCGCATCAACGCCACATCTTCGATGACCACGTGCAGCGTATCACCGAGTGCAACGCGATCTCCGGAGCGAGCACCGACAACCGAGAGCTCATGCTCGTCGAGTTCGTAGTGGTCAGGGCCGATCGATTCGTAACGCATCAGCACATCTACGAACACGGCCTTCAACGTGACGTAAACCCCGCTTCCCACGACAGCTGTGACGGTGCCTTCGAACACCTCGCCGACTTTATCGCGCATGAACAGGGCTCGATACAAATCGACCACCTCGCGTTCGATGTCCATCGCGGCGCGTTCGCGTGTGCTCGAAAGCCCAGCCGAAAGCTTGAGGGCAGCGATCGCTTCGTCGGAAGTATTCGGAGGTTTGCCGCGCAGCAATTGTTTGACGGTGCGGTGCACCAAGAGGTCCGGATAGCGGCGAATTGGTGAGGTAAAATGCAGATAACTGTCGGAAGCCAGGCCAAAGTGGCCCACGTTGACGGTGTCATACGCCGCCTGCTTCAGGCTTCGCAGCAACGCCATCTCAAGCACGGAACGGCGCTCATGGGTCTGCACTTGCAGCAGCCATTGGCTCACACCAAATGGCGTGCGCATCGTCTCCATGTCGAACTTTACACCCAGCACTTCCGCGATCAGGCCCAGGCGTTCCAGCTTCTCTTCGTCGGGCTTGGCATGCACTCGGTAAATCGCCGGGCACTTTCGCTCACCCAGAAAGCGCGCCACCAGCTCATTCGCCAGCAGCATGAATTCCTCAACGATCGTGTACGCAATCTTAACGCCTGGATCTTGGGCGCGACGCACCACATCGAGCGGCACCTTGGACGTCTCATCCAAGATCACTTGGGCCTCCGGCAGATCGAGCCCGAGGGCCCCGCGCAGAAAGCGCATTTTACGCAGCTTTTGCGAAAGTTCATACAGGACAGCGAGCCCAGGCTTGAGGGCCTCGGCGCAGGCATCGAGCGGGCCATGCAGCGTCAAGCCCAGCGTCCGCGCAACACCATCGTAAGTTAACTTGGCGGCGGAGCGCATTTGCCCTTCCACCACTTCGAAGCTGGTGACTTTCCCCTGTCGATCCAGATCCGCCACCACGGCGAGGCACAGGCGCTCCACATCGGGCAACAGTGAACAGGCATCGCCCGCCAATTCCCGCGGCAACATGGGGATGGCTCGATCGGGCAAATAGATGGTGCAGCCACGCAGCGATGCCTCAGCATCCAGGGCCGACCCGGGCCGCACGTACTCGCTGACATCCGCTATGGCGATCCACACGCGATAGCCTTCGGGCGTCGCCTCCGCCCACAGCGCGTCGTCGTGATCGCGTGCATCTTTTGGATCGATGGTGGGGAGCGGGATTTGGCGCAGATCTCGGCGATTTTGGTGGGATTGCCGCGCTAGCTCTTCCGAGAGCTTCCGCGCCTCGGCATGTGCATCCTCCGAGTGTTCTTCCTCAACCTGTTCGCGCACCAAGATCTTGGCAACTTCTGCCTTGGGATCGCCGGGCTCTCCGAGGACGGCAACCAGAGTTCCCTCCGGGTTCTCGTCTGCATAGTTGGGGAAACTCTCGATGCGCACCACGGCGGCGTCGCCGTCTTTACCAGTTAACCCTTTTGCCCAGAGCACGATCGGCCCGCGGATGCGGCCATCGTCGGGCTCAAGCCAGGCGCTCTTGCCGCGCCGGCGCAGTGTTCCCGCCACTTCCGGGCGGCGCCGCTGCACGATCTCTGCGATCCTGCCATCCAGGCCACGGCTGCTTCGCCCGAGCACCTCGACTTCGACAATGTCCCCGTGGAGTGCGGGGCCTACCTCGCCGGGCGAAATAAACACGTCTTCCTGATCGCCCGTGGCCACGAAGCCGAAGCCTCGAGGATTCATGGCCAGCCGGCCTTGTCGGCGCGAACCCGGCGAGAGGCTAGGTGTCAGTCGAGCTTGCTGCGACGCGGCGGGCGTGAGGCGCGCGGCATGTGGCGGATCGGCTGCTCGCTTTCGCGGCGGTGTGGCTTTTTGCGGGCGGGATTGCTGGGCTCCGACGGCGTTGGTTGGGAACCGTGCCGTCTTTTTGCCCTCACGAAAATTCTTCTTCAAGTAACTCAAGTTCTAGCGCGAATGGTTGAGCAAAGCCACCGTTTGCCGTTCGGATAGCCCTTTAAGACGAAAGGGCACGCGGTTCGGAGTCCAAAAATCTGCTACGCCAGTTGCCTGTGTTAGCTCGACAGGGTTGGCTTTGGGTTCGGCTGTTGGCGCTCGGTGCGCTCGTTGCCAGCGCTGTGCTCACGGCAGACTACGTGAACGACGTGGCGACGTATTGCGCCGAGAATTCGGGGTGCGCGGCCGTTCGGCAAAGCGGCTTTGGCTACCTCGCGGTTTCGGGCGTGAAGGTGCCCTTGCCCAGCTTGGGGCTGCTTGGCTTCGCTCTCTTGTTCGCTGGCACGCTCATCAACAACGCCGAAAAGCGGCGACGTTTCGTGGCTCCGGTGGCGGTGTTCGGCGGTCTCGTCGGGCTTGCCCTGATCGCCGTGCAAGCGTTCGTGATTCACAGGTTTTGCGTTTGGTGCTTGGTCGCCGATTTCAGCGCCGTGCTCGCGGCGGGGGTGGTGCTTGGTCTCTATTTTTCACCGGATGCCGTTCAGTTGGAGTCGAGCTTTCGGGGATATCGGCTCGCGGCTTGGGCCCAGTGCCTGTTGGCGATCATGCTCTCGGTGGTGCCGCTCGCGTGGCCTAAAGTGAAGCTGCAGCCGCCCGTGCCGCCCGAGATTGCTGCGCTCTACGTGCCTGGCAAGGTGACGATTGTAGAGTTCGTGGATTTCGAGTGCCCGCACTGTCGGCACTTGCATGAAGTTCTCGCGCCGCTTGTCAAACAGGCCGGTGGAAAGGTTGTGATTGTGCGGCGCCCGATCGCGCTCGCCCAGCACCCACACGCCAAATATGCCGCACTTTCCGCGCTTTGCGTCGAGGATTCTGTGGCGGAGGCATTCTCTGACTTCCTGTTCACGACGGAGGATCTTTCGGCTGCGGCTATCAAGGCACGTGCCGTTAGCTTGGGAATGAATGCCGGGGCCTTCGATGCCTGTGTGGCGGGCAAAGCAGCGGCCGCAAAGCTAGAGGCCACCCGAGATCTCTTCGATAAGGCAAAGTTGCAGGGCTTGCCGAGCACCTACATTGGGGCCTGGCAAAACTCGGGTGTGGCGTCGCTTGAACTCTACGAAGACGCGATCCGGCGCGCGGAACTCGGCGAGGGCAGTCAGGGGCTCTCGCCGGCTGAGTTTTCCGCCATTTCACTGCTCTCGCTGCTAGCAATTGCGTTTCTGGGGCGAAGAAAGGCGTAGCAGAGCGGACGGCTATTGAAGCGTGTCGCGGGCTCGATGTTGGAGCGGCGCAAGGCCCCGGGGCGCGCTACCCTGGATCGATGGCCTCCCCACGAACCAGCTCTGCCGCGTCCCATCCAGCCTCTTTTGAACGGGTCCCGTTTGAAGTGTTCGAAGCGTTGCCGAAGGCGGATCTGCACGTGCATTTAGACGGCTCGCTGCGCGTCGAAACCATCATTGAGCTCGCACGCCAAGAGAATGTGGAATTGCCCTCTTTCGACGTCGAAGGCTTGCGCGAAGCGATCGGGGCGGGGAAAAATTGTGGGTCACTCGTTGAGTATTTACGTGGCTTCAACATCACCCTCCGTGTGATGCAGACAGAAGCGTCGTTGGAGCGTATCGCATTTGAACTCGCGGAAGATGCGCACCGCGAGAATGTTCGCTACATGGAAGTGCGTTACGCGCCGATGCTGCACACCGAGCGCGGCCTGAAGCTCACCAAAGTTGTGGAAGCGGTGCTTTCGGGCTTGCGCCGAGCGCGCGAAACGTACGGCATCAAAGCGAACGTGATCATCTGCGGGATCCGCAATATTTCGCCCGAATCCTCGTATGAGATGGCCGAATTGGCGGTGGCCTACAAGGGGCGTGGTGTGGTGGGTTTCGACCTTGCTGGCGCAGAAGCCGACAACCCCGCCAAGCATCACAAAGAGGCGTTCCAGCTGGTGCGCGACAACAACATCAATTGCACGATTCACGCGGGCGAAGCGTACGGACCCGAATCGATCGCTCAAGCTATTCACGTTTGCGGAGCACATCGTATCGGGCACGGTTGTCGCCTGCGCGAAAACGGAGATCTGCTGCACTACATCAATGATCACCGCATCCCGCTAGAATGCTGCCCTTCCAGCAATGTGCAGACGGGAGCCGTGCGCGATCTTGCGAGTCACCCGCTCAAGTTTTACTTCGATCTTGGTCTGCGCGTCACCGTGAACACGGACAATCGATTGATCACCGACACCACCGTCTCCAAGGAATTGTGGCTAGCGCACACGCGCATGGGCATGCCGTTTGAGGACATCAAAAGCATGATTTTGGCGGGCTTCAAGTCGAGTTTTCAGCCTTTTCATGAGAAGCAAGCGGTGCTGCGGCGTGTCGGCCTGGAGCTCGCGTGTTACGATTCGGATGGGCGTTTGGTTCGGGGGGAGCTCTCAAGCGCACCGGAAACGACGCCGCAATAAGCAGAAACGATCATCGTCGGCTTGGTAGTCGTGAAGCCACGCACCTGACGCGGACAATCGACGCCTGCTTTGTCCGCGATTCTGGGCTAAGGCCGGGGGCGATGTTGCGACGCTTTCCCGCTCGATGGCTGCTCGTGGTGCTCTCGGTGTTGCCATCGAGCTGCAAGCCGCGTGGGGAGTTGGAGAAGAGCGAGCCTGTCGGAGGGAAGGCTGTCCAAGCTTTGCCTAACGCGGTGGAGCCACGGCGCGAGGAGGTGGATCTGATTTCCCAGCTTGGGCGCTGCGAGCTTCGCGATGACGGAATGGTGTTGGATTTGGGGTTCGATGGCACCGATTGGCGTCGCGGTTTTAGCTTGGGGCCCTTCGAAGACATTCGCTCGGTAGAACGGGGCGGCGAGAGCTTCGGGCAGTTCATGGCGCCCGGGGCAAAATTCGCTTTTTGGGTGACCGAGCCGCAGTCGGATTTGCGCGTGGAGACAAGAGCTTACGGCGCAGGCGCAAAGAATCTCGCGATCCAGATCGACGGGAAACGCCTGGGTGTGTCGCGGCTGGAGAAGGGAGTGAGCAAGGTGGTCTCGCTGCCGGTTTCTTCCGAGTTGAAAATCGGTCTGCACAGCCTTGAAGTTCGTTTCCTGGGTGGTCAGCGTGAGTCTGGAGCGGCGTACGGTGAGCTGGATTGGATACGGATGCGAGCGAAGGACGCGCCCGGGAGCTATCCGCCAACCTTCGGTGATGTCGTTTCTGAGGTCGCACTGGGTGGTGTGCCACACCGGGTGCTCGCACTGAAGAGCCAGCAAGCGGTGCGTTGCCCGATCAGCATCTCTGGTTCAGCGACGCTGCGCGTTTCGGCAGGATTTTGGGGCAAAGGTGGGGGTAAGGCCGCGGTGCGGCTGTTGCTTGATGGGGAGCCGCCGCAAGTTCTTCTGGAACGTCAGGTGAATGGAGGCAACGGCGCAAGCTATGCGCCGCTGAAAGTCACACTCGATCGAAAGACCTCCGGCGTTGGGTTATTGGAACTGGGAGCCACGTTCGCCGAGGATGGGCGCGTGGTGTTTGGAGATCCAATCATCGCCGAAGAGCCGAAGGCTGTGGTGCCGAGAACGAATCTGGTCGTCGTCTTCGTGGCCTCCTCGATCGCTCGCGAAGACGTGCCTCCTTGGGGCACCGGAGAGCCAGCAACGCTATTGCGCGAGTTCTCTAACGCTGCGGTGGCCTTCCCCAATTATCGGGTGCCAAGCCGCGTTCCGGCAGCAGTCCTGGCTTCGCTCTTCTCTGGATTGAGTCCCGGGGTGCATGGTGTCGTCGACTCTGGATCGCGATTGATGCCAAGGATCCAGACGCTGGCCCGCGCCCTCAAGGCTGCCGGTGGGCGAGCTGCTTTCGTTTCCGCGGTGCCCACGACCTTTGGTGCCTTTGGGTTTGGGCGGGACTGGGATGAATACTTCACGGCTTCTCCGGTACTCGATTTGCCAGCGACCGAAGTGCTGAGTCGAGCGATCGCCTGGCTTGAAAGTGAAAGCCTTGAAGTTCAAAAACGTCCCCATCTGCTGGTGATCTACACGCGCGGCACCCATCCGCCTTGGGACATCACACGCGTCGAGGCACAGCGATTGGGACCTAAGGAATACGCTGGCACTATCGATGCACGTCGCGGCGGGATCGTGATCGGAGACCTGCGAAGGCGCGGCAGGAAGCTGAAGGACGAGGACTGGGAGCGCACGCTGGCACTCCAGAAAACCGCATTTTCTGCCGAATTGCAGGTGACCAAGAAGTTGTTGGGAGTTCTCAAGAAACATGAGCTCTTCGACAGTTCCATGCTGGTTTACATGGGCGATGTGGGCTCGGCACGCCGTCCTGCGCTGCCGTTTGAACCCGATGGGGAGTTGAGTGAAGCACGCCTCAGTGTGCCGCTGCTCGTCAAGTTTCCGGGGGCGCGGTCTGTCAGCGCTGAGGACATGTCGCTCGTCACCACCCAAGATATTGCTGTCACGATCGCCGGAGCCCTGGGGCTCGGGGCGCTCCCTCATGCAACAGGTCTGGACCTTTACTCCATCGTTCATGGGTATGCGCCGCCACAAGGTCGGACGCTGTTGGCGACTCGCGCGAATGCGTACATGACACGTACCGGGGCGTGGCAGCTTGCGGGCAGGTTTGGAAAAGTGCCGCATTTGTGCCGATTAGATAGTGATCCGGCGTGCACGGAGGATCTCTTCTCCACAGCCTCGTACGCGGCCCGCGCGACGTGGATCCAAACCTTCGACACGCTTTTGGCCGAGAAGAAGCTTTTCCAGATCTTGCACGGGGACGACAAACCAGAAGCCTGGTCGCTCGATCCCGAGACCCGAGCGGCGTTAACTGTATGGGGTGATATTCCCTAAAGCGCGCCCTGAGATCAGGTTCCGCGGGCGCCATCCCAGAGCAGCAACTGCAGCCGTGTGGAAAAGCGAAGCTGGTGTTGAACAGCTAGCGCTGCAACGCTCGGGGCACGCTGGGAAAGCTCGGCGCTCGTTGTTGCAACGGGCATGATGAGTGCCCGTTCTCTAGGCCAGGCCGTTGCAGCCAGCAGAGCCGCCGCCTCATCCCAGTCGGCTGCTCCGAGGAGCACGAGCTTCAGCCAAGCGCCCTTAAGGGCGGAGAAGGCGGCAAGTGGCTCGCTACGCAGGCGCCGTGCGGCGGATTCCCCACTGTTGGCCAACTTGGGAGAGACATTCCAATGCTGCACACGTTCGGCAAGAAAGGCGCTGGGAGCGAGCGTTCCGTTCGTCTCCACTTCGACAAACACGGCTGGATCTAGCAGGCCGAGCAGTTCTTCCAACGCGGCCATCTGAAGGAGCGGTTCACCGCCGGTGATCACCAAGTGCCGGGGCGCCAGATCCGTTAGGACCTTCGCCACTTCGACTACGGTCTGTTCTTTGACTTCATCCTCGTAGCGATGCTGCTTGAAGTCCCAAGTGTATTTCGTGTCGCACCAGGTGCAGCGGAGATTGCAAACCGCCAGCCTCAAAAACACGCACGGGCTTCCAGCATGCGGGCCTTCGCCCTGCAGGCTTTCAAAAATCTCGGAAACCTTGAGCTGGGTTCTGTCGTCGAGTTCCGGCTGCATCGGTCCGGGCCTCATAGCACAGCTGGATGTGTTCAAATGGGCCGTCCGAGGCATTCTCCGTGAGCCGAAAGCGCCCGCTGTGCTAGAGCAGCCCGCATGGCAAAACGTCGCGAAGGAGCCGAGCTCCACACGATTCGACCGGTTGAAGTGGAGGTTGGGTTTCAACGCTTGGCGGAAGGTTCCGTGCTGTATCGCGCTGGAGGCACCGTGGTCTTGGCTACAGCTTCGCTGGATGAATCGGTGCCGGATTTTCTGAAAGGCTCTGGCAAAGGTTGGGTCACCGCCGAGTATCAGATGCACCCACGCTCTAATCCCGTGCGCCGCGAACGCCGCGACGGCAGAGAGAGGCCGATGGGTGGTCGCAGTCGCGAGATCGAGCGTCTGATTGGGCGTTCCCTGCGGGCGGCCGTCAATCTCAGCAAGCTCGGCGAACGCAGCTTGGTGATCGATTGCGATGTGCTCGAAGCAGACGGAGGAACACGCACCGCTTCCATCACCGCGGGTTGGATTGCACTCGTGCTAGCGCTCGACAAAGTAAAAAAACGTGATGGAAAGCTGGGTAAAGGCGTGTTGCGGGATCAAGTCGCGGCGATCAGCGCAGGTCACGTCCACGGTGACTTGGCGTTGGACCTCTGTTACGCGGAGGACAGCAAAGCGCGGGTTGATTTGAATGTGGTGGCCACATCCAACGACGCAATCGTCGAAATTCAGGGCACGGCCGAGGGTGAAGCGGTGCCGCGGAGCGACGTCGATCAATTGATCGATTTGGCGTTGAAGGGCATTCATGAGTTGTGCGCGATTCAGAGCCAAGCACTCACGCGCGCCGGAGTTTCTTTGGAGGCTTGGCTCGGGGAGCGTCCAGCTTCATGAGTCAGCTGGCCTCAAGTTTTGGGGGGCGAGTTGAGCTTTTGTTGGTGCAGGAGGAAGGCTCGGGTGCGAGCTATTCTGGCGAGTTTTTTGAGGGTGAGCGCGGATTTCAGAGCTCGGTCAGCGTGAGCGCCGAGGGCAAGGTCACGCACGCGGATTGGAAGGGGGAGTCGGCCCCAGCTTGGATGCTGGAGCTCACGCAAAGTCTGCTGCGCACCACTTGGCGTCAGCGTGGAATGGGCACACCGTGGCCGCGCCGGTTGACTCGCTGGCGAAAGGGCACGGAGGCGACTTGAAGTGGTGGAGTTTCGGGCTCGCACGCACAGCTACCTAGCCTGTGCGGGTCTATTTTTAGCGTTGGCGTGCACTCACGGAACAGGAGCGCCACCGAACCGACCGAAGACTCCAACGAAGGGATCGCCGACGAAAGCAGCAGCGCCGAAGAGCACGCTGACGCGAGCCTGGGATGCTTTTTCTACTAGCGACTACGGCGCCGCCACACGACTCTTCAAAGAGGCAATTTCTCAGGCAAAATCTGCGGAGGCGAGAGCCGAGGCGAGCCTCGGTTTGATTCAGACCGAACTCATGCTCGGGGACACCGAAGCAGCGCAGCAATTGGCCCGAAGCCTGCGGGCGGAGCTAGCCAACGCGAAGCTTCCTCCGGACCCCCCCAACCCCAAAGGCCCGTCGCTCCGCGAACAAACCCACATTCTCGAAGCCAAGGCACAGCGTGCAGAGGGGCGCGTCGTGGAAGCTGAGACCACGTTAGCAGCCGCTCACCCGGCGCTTGTTTCCGCGGAAGCTCGGTTGTTGCTTGGCGAGCTGCGCTTGGAGCAAGGCAAGCGTACAGAGGGCGAAGCGGCCTTAATGAGCTTGATTGAGGATTACAACGATGACCGCATCACCGAAGAAGATGGCCTAGGGTTAGCGTCCGTGGGGCGCGCGAGCTACCTGCTTTCCAGCGCAAAAGACGCGAATGACGCCTTCAATCAGGCCGAACGGGTGCTGCCGTTTTCGGAACCGGTGCGTTTCTGGCGAGCAGAGCTTTTTCTCGATAAGTACGATCCAGGTCACGCCGAGGAGGTGCTGGATGAGGTGCTCGCACGGGCGCCCAATAATCCAGTGGCGAACACCTGGATGGCCCGGGTGCGTCTGGATCAAGCGTTCGATTTTGATGAAGCTGAGCGCCTCGCAAAGAAGGCACTCTCTGTGAATACTAGATTAACGGCAGCCTACGCGGTGCTGGCTGGTGTTGCGCTTCGGGAGTCTCACTTGGCGGAAGCCGAACGACTGCTGAGTGTTGGGCTCAGCCACAACCCGAACGATCTGGAGCTCTTGAGCCTTCACGCCACCGCGCGTTATTTGAGTGAGGATATTCCGGGATTCGAGTCGGCCAAAGCACGGGTGCTACGCCAAAATCCCGAATATTCTCGGCTATATACGATTATCGCAGATTTCGCGGAGTGGGAGCATCGCTACGACGAAATCGTCGTCATGATGCGTGAGGCGCTGCAGATCGATCCTGACAACGGCAAGGCCCGTGCGCAACTCGGCTTGAACCTCATTCGTGGCGGCAATGATGTGGCGGGCCTAGCGGCCTTGCGCCACGCCTTCGACGCCGATCCGTACAATGTGCGGGTCTACAACACGCTCGATCTCTTCGAGCATGAGATCCCAAAGAACTACGTCAGCGTTGATTCAGGTCCGTTTCGTTTCCGATACCCGAAGGCGCAGAGAGCTCTTTTGGAACGCTACGTACCGCAGCTCCTGAGCCGGGCTTACGAGAAGATGAAGCAATCCTACGGTTTCACACCCACGGGGCCACTCGGGATCGAGCTTTATTCCAGCCGTCAGAGCTTTGCGGTGCGTACGAGTGGGTTGCCAGAAACTGCGATTCAAGGTGTGTGTTTTGGGCGAACGCTAGCAGCGATGAGCCCAGGCGAAGAGAAGTTTAACTTGGGAATGACGGTGTGGCACGAGCTCGCTCACGTGTTTCACATTCAACTGTCGCGCAGCCGAGTGCCACGTTGGTTCACCGAAGGCTTGGCTGAGTTTGAGACCTTGAGTGAACGTAAGGAGTGGGCGCGCGAACAGGATCCAGATCTAGTTGAGGCACTTCGGGAACGAAAGCTGCCTGAGATTCAGGCGATGAATCAGGCTTTCACGCGTGTGGAAGCCATGGAGGATGTGGCGACGGCCTATTACGCGTCCACCGAGATTATCCAGTTTTTGGCCGGAAAATTCGGGCGTGGCGTGTTTCCTAAAATGCTCAGCGCTTGGGGCCAGGGCAAGCAGACTCCGGCAGTGCTGAAGGACGTGCTGGGTGAATCCCCCGAGGCGCTCAATCGAGAGTTTCTTGAGTTCTTGAAGATCCGCTTAGAGCGCTACCGGCAACAGTTTGTGCCCGTGCGGCGAACGGGTTCACCAGAACACGCTTTAGCGTTGGCCACCCAGCACCCCGAAGATGCCAAGAACCAGGCGCGCTGGGTTCTGCTTCTGCAGCGTCAGAATCGAGAAGCAGAATCTCAAAGTGCTTTGTTGAACGCTTTGAAACGGCATCCCAAGGATCCGGACCTGCGTTTCTTAAGAGCCCGTGCCCTCGTCCAAGCGAAGGATGGCGCGGGCGTGTTGGATGCCCTAGGAGCGCTGATTCGTGAGGGTTTTGACGGCTACGACGTGCAGATGTTGCTTGGCGAGGCCTTTCGGTTGAGTTCCGACTGGGAGCGTGCGCTTTTAGCACTTGAGCGGGCGCACGAGTGGGATCCCAGTGAAGTGGAGCCGTTGCGGGCGCTCGCGCAATTGGGTGAGAAGATGGGCAAGGCGGACGTTGAGCTTGGCGCTTTGAGAAAGCTGGTAGTGCTCGACGAACACAATCCGGGAGTCTATCAGAAGTTGTTGGAGCGGCTGCTCATGCGCGGCGAGATTGACGAAGGCGTGCGGCTCGGCGAAGCGGCTGTCTATGCAGATATCGATGGGCTCCGAACGCACGTGGCGTACGCTGAACTGCTACTCAAAGCAAAAAGGACGAAAGATGCCATTTTTGAGCTAGAAAGTGCCAGCCTGTGCCCGGGCGAGCCCGCTGAAATCAAGGGGGTGCTGCTGCGCCTGGTGGAAGTTGAGCAGGCGGCTGGTGACACGGCAGCGGCGAAGGCGCACATGGAGCGTGCGGAAGCGTTGAAGGCACCGGCAACCCCTTAACGTTCACTTTCAAACACAGTTGCGTTCACTTTCAAGCAACGATTTCCATCGCTCATTCGAGCGTAATGCTGAACTCAACATGGCGGCCCGAATTGAAGGTCACATAAGCAAGCCCAGGCCTGCCACGTGTCGGGCTCTCCTGGTGCATCACGAACGTGTGCTGGGGCAGAGCGAGTTCGTTGTCGTTTGAAGCTCGTTGTCGAAGCTCGCCACGGATCAGTAGCGTCTGCGTCCCCGCACCCAAATGGCTCGGATCCACAGCAAAAAGCCCATTTCGAAGGAACAGGAAGGCACGCTTGAGGACTTCTCGTAAGACGGGTGGCGAGTGCTCAAGGTCCAAGATTTCCGTGGTCAGAAGTGACCCCTCCGCGTCCGTGGTGAACTGAACGCGGAGTGCTCCGAGCGAACCGATCGGAAGTTCAAACCAAATGGGATCGAGCTCGGCGGCTTTGGGCAGCGCTCGGGTAACGGCTGTGGCTAAACTGCGCACGCCCGGCGGAAGATCTGCTCCTCCCGGCAGAACGACGTCAAGCGCTGGAATACCTGCAGCGGCAGCGCTGCTCGCCGTCGTGCTAGCGGTCGCATCGCTGTGGTCGCGCTGGGCGCTGATGGACGCTGGCGGTGAAGGCGGTCGTGGTTTCGAACGGCCTCGCATCGGCGACTCAACTGTCGCAGGTGAGGCGCTGGCCTCGCTCATATCCTCCGAAACAGGCGTAGGCGGCGTGATATCGACTGAAAGAAGCAGCGCTCCCGACCACCGGTCAACAGTCACATCGGCAGGCTTGTTTTCAGAACCCCTGAGCACGAAGGCTCCACCAAGCGTTCCATGAAGCGCTAACGAGAGGGCATAGGGGCTAAATCGTCGCCAAGCTGCCACAACATAGCGTACCACGTTGCGCGTAGATTTTCCTTGGGTCTGACACTGTCCAATGCGCCGTGTTGGCCCAGCTCTTGCTGTCGAGTCCTGGGGAGAAGGTGCAAGTGTGCTCCTTTGGGAGCCTGGGAGAGTGAGACGTGATTCTGAAACTGTCAGGAAGCTCAATAGTTCAGGTAATTATCATCTGCGCGGCCGTGGGCGCGTGTGGAGGTGAGCGGAGCGCACCGGTGCCGAGTGTACCCGCGAGCCCCGCCTCGCTGATTGATCACCAAGCTTGGAGGGTTACCGATGATAACTCCGATCCGTTGGCGAGCCACCGCCCCAGAGTCGTAAGTTGCGGTGATTTGACGAGTTGGGGCCCGGAAGAAAGCTACGTTGAAGTGGATACTGGGCGTTGCAATTACCTCATGATCGAACAACCTGCGCTCGCATCTGGAGCGATCGGTGATCACGTGAAGGGCTCGATCACTCACTTTGACCTGACCGCCCCCGAGCCAGCCATGGCCCATCTTGCAGTTCTAATTCACGATCGCGTGATCTTTGAGCGAGTGATTGCTGTTCCGGGGCCTGCCGATGTTTTCTCGTTTGACGAGATCCTTACCGCACCGTTCGAAAACGGTGAGCCTGTGTATCTTCATGTTCACAACCACGGTCAGAACAATTGGCGTTTTTACGACCTCACGCTGGTGCCCAAGCCATGATGCTTCAAGTGACGCGTTCACGCGTTGGGACATCGCATCGCAAGTGTCTGCTATGAACCAAGTATGTTCCTGCGCATTTTGAAGCCTTTGGGCTGGGGATCTGTCGTTGGTTTGCTCCTTGTCGCCTGTGGGAGCGGAAAGAGTTCACGCGATTCATCTATGAATTCAACTTGGTCGGCCAGTGGCGGATCGGCGAATTCAAGCATGAGCAACCTGCCCAGTGGCGGATCGAGTTTGAGCCCACAAGGCAGCGGAACTGGCTCTGCGACTACAATTGGCTCAGGTTCGGGTGGCGCAACGGTTGGTTCCAGCTCGGGCGGCGCACCCGCGGTGATTCTCCCCTCAGGCGCCATCACCTATTATCAACACACAGCACCAGTCTTCGCGCAGAAATGCGTTGGCTGTCACCAGGCGGGCTCGATCGCGCCGTTTTCGCTCACCAGCTATGTCGAGGCCAAGAAAATGGGGCCTACGTTGCTGCCCGCTATCGACTCCGGAGCTATGCCGCCCTGGGGTGCGATCTCCACAGCCGAGTGCCAACCGCGTCTTGGTTTCCAAAATGATCGGCGCTTGACTGACATGGAGAAGGCTCTACTGCACGAGTGGGTAAGAACTGGCATGTTGGAGGGAGATCCCAATACCGCGGCACCTCGGCCTCCAGCCGTGAGTTTGGATCTGCCAAACGCCAACACAACGGTGAAGATCCCCACCTCAGCCAGTGTGAGTGGCAATAATGATCAGTTCATTTGTTTCACGCTCGATCCACAGTTAGCCCAAGATGTGTGGCTCACCGGTACGCAGATAGACGCGGGAAATAAGGCGATTGTGCACCATGTGCTCGTGTTCGACGATCCAAAAGGTGAGTCCGTTGCGAAGGCCGCCGCAGGTGGAGGCAAGTACGATTGCTTTGGGGGAGTGGGCGTTTCTGGATCACTTCTGGCTGCTTGGGCACCTGGGGCCACCGCAGCTATCACGCCGTCGGACGTCGGGCTGCCGGTGAAAGCTGGAAGTCGCCTCGTGATGCAGGTTCACTACCACCCGACGGGCGCGGGGGTTCAGGTGGACAGCGACACGAGCGTGGCGCTGCGCTGGGTCACAACGCAACCCAAGTACACAGGGCAGCTGCAGCTAATCGGCAATTTTCAAAGGGCCGATGTGAATGAAGCTGGTGGTGTTGGATTCGGTCTTCTGGCAGGCCCGAATGATCCACCCGGAGGTCCCGAATTCATGATCCCGGCAGGCGTGAAAGATCACACGGAAACCCAGCGTTTTCAGCTGCCGGGCGGAGCTCAAGCCGCAGCGCTTGGTGCCAAATATTACCTCTTTGGTGTGGGTTCGCACATGCACTACGTGGGGCGGGATATGAAGATTGACGTGCATCGTGCGAGTCCGAACGCAACGCAGCCTGCGGATGAATGTTTGCTTCAGACGCCGAGTTGGGACTTCAATTGGCAGGGCGCGTATTTCTACGATGCTCCGCTGCTCAGTCTTCCAACACTGAGTCCGGGTGATGTGCTCGGGCTTCGCTGCACGTACGACAATACTCTGAGCAATCCGTTCTTGCCCGCGGCGCTCGATTCTCAGGGCTTGACGGCACCGCGCGATGTTCGGCTCGGCGAAACCACGTTGGATGAGATGTGCCTCGGGATCTTCGGTGTCGCCATCGATAGCAAATTTGCCGCTCTGTTGCCCTAAAACCAGCTCAAAATGACTGGAAAATGCGTGGCCATCCATCAATACCTCGCCGGCTAGGAAGGTCCTCCTACTCGGACTCATCGTCGGCGTTGCCGCGCAGCCCGAGCGCTTTGGCCTTCTTGTAAAGATGGCTGCGTTCAAGCCCGAGCCCACGCGCCGTGGCGGCCATCTGCCCCGCGTTGTGCGCTAGTGCTTCCTCCAGAATGGCGCGCTCAGCGAGTTCCGCGAGCACCTTGAATGGCACACCCGGGCGGTACAAGCCCGTCAAGTTTGGTGTGCCCCGATGGCCAAGGGCTTCTTCAACATCCTGAGCTTGGAGCGTGTCGTCAGGTGTTAAGATAACGAGGCGTTCGATCAGGTTTTTCAGCTCCCGCACGTTGCCCGGGAAAGAATGGGCACTCAGCGCCTGGATGGCGCCTGCGCTCAGTGTCATTGCTTTGCGATTGTTGGCTTCCCGGGCGAGGATCAAGAATTGTTGGGCGAGTTCTGGGATGTCGGTGCGGCGAGCGCGCAAGGGCGGAAGCTCGATCGGTACGACGTTGAGGCGGTCGAAAAGATCAGCGCGAAATTCACCCGTTTCGCAGGCCTTCACAAGGTCCTTATTCGTTGCCGCAACGACCCGCACATCCACGGAGATCGTCTTCGTGCCACCCACGCGCTCGATTTCGTGTTCCTGCAACACTCGCAGCAGCTTGGATTGCATCGGGAGCGGCATATCGCCCACTTCATCTAAGAAGATCGTGCCCGAGTGAGCCCGTTCAAATTTCCCGTGACGCTGCTTGGTGGCGCCCGTGAATGCGCCTGCTTCATGGCCAAAAAGCTCGCTTTCGATCAGATCTTTTGGCACCGCGGCGCAGTTGAGCTTTTCGAGTGGGGCGCTGGCACGTGGAGAGGCTCTGTGAATGGCACGGGCCACGAGCTCTTTTCCGGTACCGCGTTCGCCCGTGATGAGCACGCTGGCTGAAGCACGGGCTGCACGCCCGATCCTATCACGCAGGCTCGCCATCATAGGGCTCTTGCCGAGCAGTTCATCGAAGTGCCCCGCTTGCACTGCGAGTTCACGCAGAGTGGCCTCGGCGCGCCGGAGACGGAGGACGTTTTGTAAGAGAACCAGTAACCGATCGGTCGAGAGCGGCTTCTCCAAAAAATCATGCGCCCCCAAGCGCGTGGCTCGCACCGCTGCATCGATCGTGGCGTGTCCGCTCATCATGATCACGCTCGCGTCGTTTTCTTGGGAACGGAGCTCCTCCAAGAGATCGACCCCGTTGCCGTCGGGCAGCGCGACATCCAACAGCACCACCTCGAAGGCGCTTTTGCGGAGCTTCTCCCGGGCCACACCCAGGCCACCCGCTACATCTACAATGAAACCTTCCAGTTTCAGTGCGGTTTGAAGTGTGCTTAGAATCGACGCTTCATCGTCGACCACCAGAATATGCCCCTGTAACACCACGCTAAACTAGCTTAAATCCGAAGAATAGACCACGGCCCGGTGCGCACAGAATGGACATTCCCGTGCCCCAACTTTCGATCTCGGTGCTAGGGTGCGCACCCACACATGACTACCCCTAGGCCGATGGCCTCGGGCACCCTCGCCCAAACCCCGCTCGCTCATCTGTTGATCCACGTTTTGGATCGAAGATTGACGGGCACGCTTGTGCTGGAGGAGCCCACCGGGGGCAAAAGCGCAGTCTTCTTTGATCGCGGTTTGGCCCAAAAAGCCCGCACAGCTGCGCCTGTTGCCTTTCTGCGGGATGTCCTCCTCGATCTCAATCTTGTGGAGATCGCGCGCTGTGATCGTGCTCTCCATCGAGCCGCTCGGGAGCAGAAGCTCCACGGTGAGATCCTGTTAGCGGAACGCTCGATCGAGGAGCAGCAGCTGCGCTCCGCGCTTCGCGAGCAACTGCATCGAAAAGTACTGTGGATGTTCACGCTGCCGCAGCAGACCGCGTTCGGATTTTACAGCGATATCAACTATTTGGAGCGATTTGGCGGCTCCGATAATCCCCACGCGAAAACACTAGCGCTGATTTGGCGAGGGGTTCGCGGCCACAGTGACGAGAATGTGGTGCGTTCTGTCTGCAATGGCCTTGGGCCGACCGCGATTCGGCTCCATCCGGAGGCCCAGCTGGCCCGCTTCTACTTCGACAACACCGAACGCACGCTCGTGGATGTTTTGCGCGTTAAGCCGCAATCTCTAGCTGAGCTTGTGGCGCGCGAACTCGGGCCAACGGAACTCGTGCAGCGCTTGATCTACGCGCTCACTATTTCTCGCCAGCTCGATCTTGGGCCGGCACAGCCGCCTCCCGTTGGGGTTCCCGGAAACGAAGAATCCTCGACTCGCATGCCCGTCGCCGAGCCTGTGGGTCGGGTTTCCCGGGGGACCCTTTCCGATTTTTCTGACAGCCAACCTCCGGACATACCACCCCCTGCGAATTGGCAAGGGCGTGGCCCTTCTGGCCCTCCGCCGCGCTCCAATGCGCCTGCGTCCGGAGCCTTCTCGCAGCGATCCCCGACATCGAGTTCGCTCCGCCCTGGTGCCGGAAGCCCTCCAAGTTCAACACCGCCGGCGTTGAGCGATCCGCCCGAGGTGTTGGCGATGAAAGCACAGATCCGCGAGCGCGCGACCGCCCGGGGTGAGAGTTATTATGAGGTGTTGGGTGTCGAACGGGGTGCAACCTCCGCCCAGATCCAGGCCGCTTTTTTTCAGGTCGCCAAACGCTTCCACCCGGACCGGCTGGGGCCTGAATTCGAAGACGTTCGGGAGCTCATCGGTCGCTCCTTTTCGCGGATCACCGAGGCGCACCAGATCCTTTCCGAGGCCACACGCCGTGCCGAGTATGATCAGGTGTTAGCTAGCGGTGGTGGATCGGCGGATGAGCAGGAGCAGGTACAATCCGTGCTGCGAGCCACCATGGCGTTCCAGCGCGCGGAAGTCTTGCTGAAGAGGAACGCGGTAGAAGCTGCTGAGAAAGAAGCGCGTGCCGCGGTGGAAGGGGATCCCGATCAGGCCGATTACGAGGCACTTCTCGCCTGGATTGAAGCGCTCCGCAACCCTGAGGCGGATGTCACGCAGCAGATCGCGCGTATCTCTCGGGCCATCAAGCGAGAGCCGAGCAACGTCCGAGCGCGCTGGTATCGCGCCCAGCTCTATAAGCGCATGGGTCGGGATACCCTGGCCCGTTCCGATCTCCGGCACATTGTCGAAATCAATCCCAATCACCTGGATGCAACCCGCGAGCTGCGTCTGTTCGAGATGCGCCGCTCCAGCCGGCCCCCAAAAAACAGCAAACCTCCGGCGAAAAGCGTCTTTGATAAATGGTTCAAGCGCTAGCCAATTGCGGCGCGTGAGTTCAAAGCCTAGATCGTCGTCTCATGCGCACTGTTTCGGGCATCCAGGCTTCCGGCCGCCAGCACCTCGGCAACTATTTCGGCGCCATTTGCCAGTTTATTGAGCTCCAACAGGAGAGCGAAGCATACTTTTTCATCGCTAACCTGCACTCGCTCACGACTGTCCAGAATGCGGCTCGCCTGAGGGAGCTCACGCTGGATGTGGCACTGACGCTGCTGGCGTTTGGGGTTGATCCCGAGCGGAGTGTGTTGTTTCGTCAGGCGGACGTGCGAGAGCACACCGAGCTCATGTGGATTTTGGGGAGCGTGATTCCGATTTCAAATCTAGAGCGTGCTCACAGCTACAAGGATAAGCTCGCTAACGCGATTCGCCCGGATTTTGGCCTCTTCGCCTATCCGGTGCTGATGGCAGCAGATATTCTTTTGTACGACGCCGATCTGGTTCCGGTGGGTAAAGATCAGAAACAGCACGTCGAATTCACACGTGATTGGGCCACTAAATTCAACGTGGCGTTCGTGCCGGGCTACGATCCGAGTGATCCTTCCGGAAAGAAGAGCGGCGTTGCCGGCTGCTTCAAACTCCCCGAGCCACGCATCCTAGAAGCTACCGCCGTAGTTCCCGGCCTGGATGGCCGCAAGATGAGTAAGTCCTACAACAACACGCTGGATCTTTTTGGTGATGATGGCGCGATCAAGAAAGCCATCATGACGATGAAGACGGACTCCACTGCGGTTGAGGCTCCGAAACCAACCGTTGAGAGCCCCCTCTATGATCTCCTAAAATTGTTGACCGCTGCCTCCGAGTTCGAGGCGATTGACGCCAGTTGGCGAGCCGGAGGCCAGGGCTATGGCCACTACAAAAAGTTACTTTTGGACTCATTTCACGCGCGCTTCGATGCCGTTCGCGAACGCCGACGTGAGTTCGAGAAGGATCTCGGCGAGGTAGAGCGGATATTGGTAGCGGGTGCCGGCAAGGCCCGGGAAACGGCCGCACTCCGTATGGCTGCCGTGCGCAGCGCCGTGGGTATCTAAGCCATTCAGCCGAGTTCGGCGTTAGCTAGTGCTCCAATTTGACGGAGGGCTTCATACAGGCCAATGGCGACACTGTTCGCGAGGTTGAGCGAACGGACGGCGCCCAGAAGCGGGATACCCACCAGGTGGTCCGGGTAGCGCTCAAGGAGCCAATCCGGCAATCCCACACTTTCCTTGCCAAAGACCAAGGCGTCCCCCTCGCGAAAATCCACGTCCAGGTAGCTCTGCTTGGCCTGCGTTGAGAAGAACCAGCGTCGACCAGTTGGAGCGAGTGCGCTCAAAGCGGCGTCGCAGGTTTCCCAGTCTGCGTGCTGGTGCACCGTGACCAAATGCCAATAATCGAGGCCGGCACGCCGCACCGCGTGGTCGCTGATGTCAAATCCAAGTTTGCCCACCAAGTGGAGTGGGCAATTGGTCGCGGCGCACAAGCGCGCCACGTTGCCGGTGTTGGGTGGGATTTCCGGTTCGACCAGTACCAGATGAAACGCGCCTCCGCCGGCTTTAGCGCGCAGACGAGGGCGTGTGGCTGGGGTTGGCACGAGGTTTAGCAACTGCTTTTGGCCGCAGGCCGGGCGCAAAGCAAGCTTAGCTGAGGCTCGGCCGGCTTCTGACCTTGACGCGACTTCCCGAGGCAAAGTATCAAAAGCTGTTGGTACCTTCGAAATGAGCGCGAATCGTGCGGGATTCTTCCGTGGAGCGGGTGGAGCGCTGGTCCTTTGCTTGGCCCTGCCTGTTCACGCCGAGCCTATGGATCCGACCATCGAGCGGCTGGTGCGCGATCCCTCCTGCCGCACTGGTCAGGGTGCCTACGCCGATGATCCCCAGAATCTGCAGCAGTTGAAGTCCGGCCCGGGCCAGGCTGAGTGGTGCACTCCGGACGACGCCGCGTTCAAGAAGCTGATCAGCCAATACGCGTTCGCTTTTGCACCCACGGCGATGCACGCCGCGCGCACGACAGGCTTCGGAGGCTTCCATCTCGCGTTCGAGGGCAGCCTCACCAAGATTGATGGCGGGAAAGCCTACTGGCAACGGGGCACTCAGGGTCCTGTGGATCCAAGCTCCAAAAAAGCCCCCGAGCGAAATGCGAATCCGGATGATTTTCTACAGCATTACGCCGTAAAGTTTCAGAAGGGTTTCGGATTCGGCCTCGAATTAACTGCTAATATTGGCTTCATGCCGCGCACGAGTTTGGTGTCCGGTGGCGCGGACATGCGCATGGCGATCCTCGAAGGTTTCCGTACCGGCTTCATGGGCGCAATGCCTGATTTGGCATTCGGCGGCGGTGTCCGAAGCATCACCGGGACTCCCGAATTTCAGTTAACGATTGCCAGTGCGGATGCGCAAATCTCCAAGCCGTTCGTGATCGCAGATTCTTCCGTTCTCACCCCTTGGGCTGGGTTTCAGCAGCTTTGGGTATTCGGTGATTCCGGCTTGGTGGATCTCACGCCCGCAACGAACGCCATTCAGTATTGCAACTACGCGGGCCTCAACCAGCCCGGCAGCCCGGATCCTTCGAAGACAACTCAAGACGGGCAACCCGTGTGTGCAGGCGGCTCGCCGCTTGATTTCAACAATAACGTGGTCTTCGACAAGGCACGCCTAGAACGCCGCCGGCTCCTGTTTGGCTTGAGTTATCGCTACGAGATGCTGATGATCGCGGGCGAATTCATCACCGATTTGGGTTCCGTCGCGGACGCGCAGACCGACAAGAAAGATCGCGATATCTTGCGGGGCGAAAAAGCGCAGTGGACGAGCGTGCTCGAGCTGGGTGGGATTTTCTAGCACGCTGAAGGAGAGCTGTGGTGGTCCGAAGGGGGCGGTTGCCCTCGGGACGATGCCCACCGTCGTGGGCGGGGAACAGCGAGCACTCACCTCGTATTTGTCGGGTGGTGTTCAGCTCACTCTCGGTTTTGGCGCCCCGGAGAAGGCGCCAACGGCGGCGAGCAAGGCTAGTTTCGAGCCACCAGCTCCCAAGGCTAGGTAGATCTTCCGAGCCCCCCGTGATTACCATCCTCGGTGTGAAGCCTGAGAGCGACATCACGTCATTACGCGCTAGAATCGACGCTGTCGATCAACAGATCTTGGACTTGTTGGCGGAGCGGGTGCGCATCGTGCTTGAGGTGGGGGAGTACAAGCGAGAGCGTGGCTTAGCCGTTTACGATCCGGTGCGGGAACGGGAGATGCTGGAGAGATTGTGCTCCAAAGCCCAGGTGCCACTCGATCAAGCGACCGTGCGCGGCGTGTTTGAGAGGCTGATCGACGAATCTCGCCGGCTCGAAAATGTTCACGTTAAGCGCGAGTAATACTCACTGTCCTCAGCCGCAGTGCGCTTAGCGCGCGCATCCGTCAGTGCGTCAGTGCAACGTGTACCAACCGCCATCGTGCTCTACTTTCGGCACTTCAACCTCTTTGATAGGTGTGAAGTGCTCGGGTCTTGAAACGTCGGGGGCGAGCACAATGTGCACGCGTGGGGCGGCTTTCAGACGTTCGACCTCATCGTGGAAAGCTTCTTCTTTTGCCCAGCGCGCCAGCGTTGCTTTGGCTTCTTTACGCTTGCGCCGATACCCCCAAAGAAACAGGCCCAAGAGCCCCACCCACAGTGAGCTTCCACCCAAGAGCACCGGCCAAAATGTATAACGCTGGCTAACGTCCGCGTTCCACTCTTGCTCGAGTGTTTCTAGGCCCGCGCCGTAGGATTCGGCGATTGCCTGGTCAAACGAGAGACCATCATTCAGTCGACTGACGAGCCCAGAAAAACGATGGCGATCTTCACGCCGCACCATGAAACGCACAAAATCTGCGGCCTGTGCGTAGGCGATCGAGGCGCTTGCGCCATCTGCGGGGAAAGTGCGGGCCAGCTTCGACATGGGCCACAGGTGGCCTGAAACCGTTGCGAGCCAGAGCGTCTGCAGGCGAACAATGGAGCCCTCGCCCGAGGCGAAGACCGCGAAGCCTTCGTTGAACCAACGTGGAACATCCCTTCCGCGCGTTGCTTGGTGAAGAGCAATATGTGCGAGCTCATGCCGAAAAATCTCGCCGAGATCATGGTGCTCAGTCGGCTCGAGTGGCGTCGCCGTGAGCAACACCAAACCAAGCTCTGAGTAAGCAACGCCAGAGGCATATTCTGGATAGGGGGCGCCTTCGGGTGCGAGCACTTCCATTTCACCGGGCGTGCGTGCCACATGCACTCGCACGTGCGTGATGGGCGGCGCGCCAAGCCGCTCGGCGAGTTCAGCTCGCACACTGTTTGCGTCGGCGATCAGCTGTTGAACTCGATTGTTCAGAGAAGGATGGTAGGCGAACGTGATCCAGCCGCCGTTGAAAGTACTAAAATCTTTCGGGACCGTGACTTTCAGCGCGTTCGTACCAAGGCGCGGTGCATCTCCGGGGTGCTCAGCGCTTGCGCTCGGTGTGGGCGCGGCGCCGGGCGAAACGAGCGCTTGGGCCTGTGCAGGTGTCGTCAGCGCCAATGCGAGCAGCAATGCTCCGCAGGCGAGCGCCAAGCCTCTTGGCCACCTGACAACACTCGTCCAGCTGGGCCATGTGCGACGGAGGTGGTCGAAAGCCCTAGACCAGAGGATTGCCCGCAGCATGGACCAATAATATGGGCACGCTGGGTGAGAGCGTCGCCCCCTTGGATAAAAAAGATTTGCTCGGCGCAGGGCGCAGCAAGATTCAAGCGCTTCCGATGCGCTGCCTAACGAAACAGCGGAAGCACTCCGGAGAGCGCAGGCGAAATGAGCCCCGCCGCCTCCGGGAAGCGACCCACCGCGTAGCCCCCACCTGCGACCACCAGCACCCAGAGAGTAACTCCAGCGAAGCTTTGGGTGCTCGAGCCAGTGCCCGGGATCTGGAGTACGGCCAGCGCCGCCCCGATCGTGATCAGTGCTTCGGCGAGAGTGACAGCCACGTGCTGATCAGCACTGAGGGCGCGCCGCGCTACGAGTAGCATGCCGAGCGCAGCTATGGCCAGCCCAGTGTAAGCCAGCGCCGCGCCGGTCCTCTGGGCAGTGTGCGAGGCGTTACGTTGCAAGCTAACGACGCGAGCCGCCGCAACCGCACACAGCGAGAGCACGCCGACGGCGACTCCGGCAAATGTAGCCCCACCGAGCGGCCGATGGTGGGTTTGTGTGGACACCCATGAGCCAGCATAAGCTAACATCCAAAAGCCATTCCCCAACACGCCGAAAAGCCAGAGCAGAACCTGGCGAGACGGGCGGAGTTGGGCAAACACCCATGAAAGGGGCATGAGCAGCGATGCTGCGCCCAAAATAGAGAGCACGAGCGTCTGCGTTGGCGTGTGAGCCAAGAGAGCCGACCCAGCTCCCAGCGGCAGCGACGCGCCAAGGCCCCAAAACCAGCCGATTCCGGCACGGTTTGGTGAATTCATGCGCTTCGAAGTTCCAGTCGGATGCGCCCGGCGAAGCGATCCGGAACGTAACCTTGGTCCAAAAACCACTGAACCGAGCGACCCAACGCGAGCCGCGCTGAACGATGTTCGTAGCCGAGCTCTCGCTCCGCCTTCCGGCTGTCCACCCAGGCGAAGCCGGACGTGTAAGCACGCATAAGCTTAGGTGTCACCAGAGGCTCTTCGCCTTTCAGCCGGCTGAAGAGTGCCAACAAGCGGCCGAGCAAGAGTGCGGTAGAGGCGCCCAAGCCAGGCTTGCCCGAGGCGAGCCCCGTCACGTCCGAGAGTGTGCTCACGAGTTCCGCAAACGTCAGATTCTCACCACCGAGCAGATAGCGTTCGCCGACTCGCCCCTTCTCCATGGCGAGAATATGCCCGAGAGCGACATCCTCGACGTCAACGACATTGAGGCCTCCGTTAGGGACACTGACCTGAATGCCGGGAGAGGTGCGCAAATAGTAGAGAATCGAGCGACCTGTGGGCGTTGGTTTGCGATCACCTGGGCCCACGGTGGAACCCGGCAAAACCACGACAACCGGCTGCCCCGCCTGCGCGGCCGCAAGCGCTACTTCTTCGGCTTGCCGCTTCGCTTCGACGTAAACTTCAGGGTCAGTCAAGTTGAAGGCGTGGGTTTCGTTGATGGGTTCTTCGGTCTTTGCGATGCCCAACGTTGCGAATGAACTCGTGACGACAACTTTGCTCAGCTTCCGGCGGCGCGCGGCTTCGAGCACCGCTTGGGTACCTGTGACGGCGGGAATGATCACGGACTTTGGATTCCGGCTTCCCCACTGAAAGTGGGTGGCCACGTGGAACATGCGGTCGCAACCGTGGAGTGCTCGAAAAACCGTGTGATCCACGGTGATGTCGCCATAGGCCAACTCGAATTGAGCGGCAGGCAAGCCCGCCAGAGCCCGCAAATTCGAGCCGGTACGTACGAAGCCGCGCACCTTCTCGCCACGGTCCAGTAGCTTTCGAACCAAGCAGGATCCAATGAAACCCGAAGCGCCTGTGACAAGAATCCAGCCTTTTTGCATGAGTCTAGCCTCGTACCACTTTGGAGTGTTCAAGTCAGCGGGCAGCGTTTTTCGCCTGATCCCGCGGCATAAATCTTCGGACCGCGACCGCGACCGCGACCTCTACCTCAACGCTGAACACAAGATAGTAAGCATGCTTACTATCTCCCAGAGTACGAAAGGGGCAGCTCGCCTTGCAGGTGTGCGGCGCGGCGGCGCAACCCCTTCAGGGTTTCTTGACGTGCGCTTGTTGGCAGCGAGTGACGCTGCTGCTCGTTGCACGCCCTGCTGCAGCACGTACGGCGGGCGGTGCGGTGCGTGCTGTAAGTGGGGCAAGGCGTTTTTGGAGGTCACCTGGGTTCAGTCGGACGAGTGCACGGAGTGCCGCTCTTCCAAGCATTTGCGCGTCCGAGGGTGCCGTCGGATCTGAGAGCGCCTGCGCGCGCCGGGTGAGCGAATTCAGAGCTGAAGGAGCGCACATTTCTCCGAGTGCTGCCGCGGAAGCGATTCGAACCTCAACGGTCTCCTCTTGATCTTCAAGCCGAGCGAGCAGCGGCAGCGCTGCAGTTGCCGCGCCCCGCGTCCCGAGCGCTTCGGCGACGCTAGCTCGAACTTCTGGTGAAGTGTCCGTGAGGGAAGCTTGGAGCGCGCTATCTGTGAGTGCCGCTCCTTTGAGTGCGCCGAGTGACTTTGCAGCGCTGGCGCGCACGAGCGGCCAGGGATCGTCGCGAAGTAGCCCGAGGACGGACGGTTCCGCGAACTTTGCCGAAGGCCCGAGAAGCACGCCGAGAGTCGCCTGCCGCACCCGTTGGTGCTCGTCGCCCAGCAAGCGAACCAGGGCTAGCGCAAAGCGGTTCGCCTGACGAATTGACGCAGCGGCCTGCGCGCGCAGCCGCCAATCTTTTTGTGTGAGCGCCGCACTCAGATCCGCGCGGGCAAGTGGATAACTCGTCTCTAAGTATCCAGCGGGCTCCAGCAACAGGAAGCGACTCTCAAAATCCTGAGCTTGGCGCGCCCGTGCGTAGGCCTTGCCGACTTCTGGCCGAAACGCGCTGGCATACGGCCCCAAAGCTCGGAGCACTTCAAGGGAAAGCGCGGGTGAGAGGTCGTCCTGGGCGAGCACCTTTCTGACCGCTGGAGCAGCCGCCTGTGCGCGAGCTGCACGTGCAAACGACGCCCGCAGCTCCTGGCGCACGCTGCTCTTGCCGGTGAGTCGCGGTGCGAGGGCCAGGATGGCGATTTCTGGAGCAAAAGCCGCAAGTTCTGCGGCAACTGGCACGCTTTCGGAGTCCTTTTTGGCCTCAGAAAATGCCTGCGTGAGGCCGCTAGCAGCGGCAGGGCCACACATGCGGAGTCGAGCGCGAGCGCGTTCCGCGATCAGTGCCGAGCGGTTGGCGAGCAGCTTCGAAAACGGATAGCTGGTGTCGGCACAGGAAAAACGATCCAGCACGTCGCAGGCTCCGCTCAGTTGTTGCTCGTTCAACTTCCCGAGTTCCAGCGTGAGGCGCGTGAGTGCGGGCTTGCCGAGTGCGGCAAGTAGGGAGATGGCCTGCTGTTGCGCCGCCCCTTCTTTTCCCAGGCTGAGGATCAGGTCCTCAAACGAAGGCAGTGAAAGCGCCTGCGCGGTAACGCTTGCGAATCCTACTTCCGTGGTGTCGGTAGCACCCTCGGTATGGTCGAGCACGAGGGCGACGCACTGCCCTGAAATTGGCGTTGGGAACGCCACCTGCAGCAACTCGCCAGGAGTTCCTGATTTTGGAAGGTCCACGTGAAAGAGAGCACCCTGCGAAGCCACCCAAAACGCGCGCGGACCTCGCCGCGTGCTCCCTTCTTTGGGGAGAGTCAAAAGGAGACTCGTCAGCGGGATTTCAGGGCCATTCAGCACCAAAAACTCGCCATAGCCGTCGTTCTTACGTGCCTCAAACCAACCCTGATCCGTGGCTGAGCCCGCCTGCGGTAGCTGCCCCGTGCTGGCCCAGCTGGGTGTGAGCTCAAGCTGAATGCGGCTCGCCGGTTCCGATAATGCGGTGATAGCTTGAATGTGCGTTGCCTGGGCACGCTCCTTGCCGTCGAGCAGCTGCACCTTGGCTGGCACGAAGCTCAAGCTGATCGGGTCCAAAATCTTGGCGTCGAAAGGTGCTTTGCGTCCGCAGAGTGAAAGCTGCGGTCGTTCTTCGCCGAGCAGCAGACTGCGCTCACCTTGAGCGTTGGCAGCCGAGAGCGAGAGAGCCCGCACGGGAGTTTTTTGGTTGGGGGTTTCTGTACCGGTCCAATCGGAAAACAACACCAACGCTTGCGGGGGCGTTGGTGGGAGCGGAGGCGTTTGGCGAAGCGGTGCGGCTCCCAGCCAATTCCACGCATGTTCACCCTGGCCGTCGCTGATGCGGATCCACACGGCGTGCCTTTTGAGCCCCAATGGTACGAGGCGGATCTCGGCTTGCGAGAGCCGATTCTTGAGGCTTTCCGGTATCAAAACCTGCGTTCCGTGCTCGGGTGAGCAGGGCCGCTTCTGGCAAACTTCGGTCAACAGGTGGCCTTGGTCGTCGAAACCAACCGCGAGCACCGTTTGGTCGCCGGTGCCTGAAGTGGTAACCTGAGACCGTAGCGTAGCGTGCGCTTCGGATGCTGTAAGCGCGATGCTGAGGCTTGCTGCGCTGAGCCAGCGTCGATGCCACGTGAAGCCAATCTTCTCTGTCACCATATGGGGCCTCTAGGATAAGAGTCGGAGCCCGTTCGGGTCGACGCCCAGGGCTGAAAACACCTGTTCGAGCTTTTTTCGTGGCAAAGAGACACGTGTTGGCATCCCGCCCGAGAGACCAAAGAGCTTCACGAAGTCGAGGCCGCTGTCAAAGCGTGCCGCGATGCTCACATTCTCGCGGTCGACCACTACACTCACAGCTTCACGCTCTTGCCCCAAGAGCAGGAGCAGGGTTTTATCGAGCTTGGTGTAGCCGCGGGACACATCCACGTAGGCCACTCCGGGATCTGCCCGCGTGTAGCTCTGTGCGGCGCGCCGAGTTTCTCGCTCGATTGGCGCCAATTCAGCGGCGGCTTCTTGAATCACGCTCCAGAGGCTCGAATCCGCAAGTCCGGAAGCTAGGTGTCGGACCACGAGGCCAAACAGTGCCAAGTCACGTGGCCTAGCGCGGAGTGCCTGGTCGAGGGTGGCTCCGAGTGGGCTTGGGACCCCGAGGCGCGTGTCGACGGCGTGGGCGTCCGCGTCGCAGCCTGGATACGGTTCCACGCCGCCGCGAATCCACTTAGCGGCACTGGCCAGGCCATCGAAGTCGGAGTGACAGAGCACGGTGTCACCCGGACCGAGACGTTGCACGAGCTCGGCGGTGATCATTTCCGGGCACGCGCCGTGCTCAGCTTTCGTCGCCAACACAAACCGCGGATCCTCGCGGTAGCGCGGGTGTTCGTCGTGATCGTGGTGGTCAATCCAGGCTGCCAGACGAGGCCCGAGGCCCTCGATGAGTGGCAGGGTAACTTTGTCAAAACCTCCCCCACTTCCACTGCCCGCAAACGCGATGTCTAGAACCACCACGCGGCCCAAAAGCTCGGAAGCCTTGGGAAGCTTGCGCGGTGTACCAAAAGCGAGCGCCTGCATCGCGTCGGAATACGCCAGCTCAGCCCCCCAAGCCACCTGTTTTCGCGCTGGGTAGCAAGCCCGAGCATGCTAGCTTGTCCCCGTGGTCAGTCAGCAAGTTCTCGAAAAAGCGTTACTACACCCCCTGAAAGGCACGAATTTCGAAAGCCTGGGTCAGCGTTACGAAGGCAAGGTCCGCGACAATTATAGCCGTCCCGATGACACGCGGGTGATTGTCGCAACGGACCGCATCAGCGCATTTGATCGGGTGCTCGGCACGCTGCCACTCAAGGGCCAAGTGCTCAATTGGGCGTCCGCTTGGTGGATGCAGAAGACGCGCGAGGTCTGTCCGAATCATTTGCTTTCGGTACCGGATCCGAACGTTGCGATAGTGCGCGAGTGCACAGCACTGCCCGTTGAAATGGTGGTCCGCGCGTATCTCACCGGAACCACCTCGACGAGCATTTGGATCCACTATCAAAATGGTGTTCGAACGTTTTGTGGGCATCGTTTGCCGGATGGCCTCCGGCAACATCAGAAGCTGAGCGAGCCGATTCTCACACCCAGCACCAAAGCCGCGCATGGGGATCATGATGTTTCCGCCTCGCGCGCTGAGATCTTGGAGGCGAGCGGCATGCCTGCTGCGGAGTTTGATCGCGCCGCGGAGTTGGCGATGGCGCTGTTTCAAGCAGGCTCCCGGATTTGTGCTGAACATGGCCTGATCTTGGTGGACACGAAGTACGAGTTTGGCAAAACGCCCGAGGGCGAAATCGTGGTGATCGATGAGATCCACACGCCAGATTCATCACGTTTCTGGTACGCGGAAAGCTATGCCGAACGTTTTGCTCAGGGGGAGCACCCCGAGAGCTTCGACAAGGAGTACGTGCGGCGTTATTTAGCAGAGATCGGGTTCACCGGCGATGGGCCCATCCCCGCGCTCCCCGATGCGATCCGGATCGAAGCCAGCCGGCGTTACATTGAAGCCGTAGAGCGCATCACGGGTGAAGTTTTCGAGCCCAATTTGGAAGAGCCGCTGGCTCGGATTCGCAACAACCTCGGGATTTGAGCCATGTCTGAGCTGCCGAACATCTATATTGTGAGCGCCGCGCGCACCCCGATTGGTTCTTACCTTGGAGCCTTGGCTTCGCTGTCAGCACCGCGCCTGGGTGCGATTGCCATCCAAGCTGCCCTGAGCCGCGCAGGCGTTGCGGCCGCGGACGTGGGCGAAGTCGTCATGGGCCATGTGCTCTCCGCCGGCGTTGGGCAGGCACCCGCGCGCCAAGCTGCGATCTTTGCCAAGCTCCCGAATACCATCCCCACCACCACCATCAACAAAGTGTGCGGCTCTGGCCTGCAAGCGGTGGCGCTCGCGGCAAAGTCGCTGATCGTGGGCGAGGCCGAGTTGGCGGTGGCCGGTGGCATGGAGTCGATGTCCAACGTGCCGTATTACCTGACGAAGGCACGCACAGGTTATCGCATGGGTAACGGTGAGCTGGTGGATGGGATGATTTTTGACGGTCTCTGGGACCCATACAATGATTTTCACATGGGCCGCGCCGGGGAATTGTGCGCGAAAGAGTTCAATCTGGACCGTTTGAGTCAGGATGCGTTTGCTACAGAGAGCTATGTGCGCGCCCTCAAAGCTCAAGCCAACGGCGAATTTCACGCTGAAATCGTGCCCGTTGAAATTGCGCAGCGTAAAGGGCCTGCGTTGCTGGTGGATTCTGATGAAGAGCCCGGGCGCGGCGATCCCAAGAAGTTCGCTCAGTTGCGTCCAGCCTTTGACGAGCAGGGAACGATCACGGCGGGCAACGCATCGAGCGTGAACGATGGGGCAGCGGCGTTGGTACTGGCAACTGAGCAGGCCGTGAAGGAGAAGAATCTCACGCCGCTCGCGCGGATCGTCGGCACCGGCTACGCCGCTCAAGAGCCAGAGTGGTTCACCACGGCACCCGTCAAAGCGATGGAACGCGTGCTCGCAAAGCTCAAGCTCTCAACCACCGACATTGATCTCTGGGAGATCAACGAAGCGTTTTCCTGCGTGACACAGGCATGTAGCAGTTTGCTGAAGTTGGATCCCGAACGCGTCAACGTGCGTGGCGGCGCGGTGGCGCTCGGGCATCCGATTGGCGCCTCAGGTGCTCGCATTCTCACGACGCTCCTATATGCGCTCGCAGATCGTGGTGCGAAGCGCGGTCTGGCTTCTTTGTGTATCGGTGGCGGCGAAGCCATCGCGATGGTCGTGGAACGCGTTTAGCGGTCGCAGAATTTCTGACTGTGCTCATGTCTTCTGATCCCGCGCAAACAGCTAGAATGGAGACGGCGTACGTTGCCGTACGCTATAGCTTGGGCGCGCGCGGGTCGGAGCTGTTGGTTGGCCTCCGTGAGCCGGGGTTGGCGGCGAGGAGCTTGGCTGTAGGCTTGGGAAATCCAGAGCGTCAGCTGCGCGCGCAGATCTTGGCTCCCGAGATGGCACGGGTGCTGGTGGGCCTGGGCCGGCTGGAGGCATTTTGAGCCTATCTCAGGGGAGAATCTTGCCGCGCGCCGCTCTGGCGTCCTTGGCTGTTGAGTCCCTCGCAGTGGCGCGAGAGTCGTCGAATGCGTCTCCCGGGGTCGGGCGCGTCGTGCCCCGCGCGATCGTGGACGCAGCGATTGAGGCCGGCGAAATTCTGAGTCGCGCGCGCCAGCAAGCCGCGGAAATACTTGACGAAGCAATGCGGGAGCAAGGCCAGCTCAAGCTCTCACTTCACGCTGAAGCTCGGGCGGACGCGTTGGCGGAGCTTTCGGCCAAGGCACTCTTGCTGCGGCGCCTTGAGAATAGCCTGGAAGAGCGGCAGCAGGAGCGTGTGATTGAGCTGGCTCGTGTACTAGCCGAGCGTTTGCTTGGCCAAGCTTTGAGTCTTGATCCGAATACAATCGTTGCGCTTGCGGCGCAGGCCTTATCGGAAGCCCGTGGGGCACGCCGCTTGGAAATTGCCGCTCATCCTGAGGATGCGTTAGCGCTTTCCAATCAAATCGAGTTACTCGGCATGCGAGGCGACATCACGATTGTCTCAGAGCCGGAGCGCCTGCGTGGCCATCTCAGATTCACAACAGAGATCGGTGTCCTCGACGCAGATCTCGGGGAACAGCTCGCGCGCCTTGCCGAAAAGCTACGAGGCTCCCTGAAAGCCTAAGCGTGCGGACCTCCGGATCGGCTGTTTCTGCACAGAAAACCAACAAAATCCCCATGACCGAACGTGATTCTTCACCCGAACCCTCCTTGCGCGACGCTGAACCCGGAGGCGCGCCCGTTCTGGCTCAGCCACCAGCCAGGCGCTTCGATTGGCGGATCAATCTGGCGTTGTTTGTGGCCACGGTTTTTAGTGTGTTTTACGCCGGGCAACTCTGGGTCGACCAACCCAATGCGAATGCTTGGCAACAGCTACTGAGTGGGTGGACGTTCGCGGTGCCACTTTTGTCGATCCTCGTGGCCCATGAGTTCGGTCATTATATTGCGGCACGCCTCCACAAGGTTCCGACATCATTGCCGTATTTCTTGCCGCTTCCCGCGGTGCTCAGCCCGTTTGGTACGTTTGGCGCCGTGATCATTATGCCTGAGCGCATCAAGACACGTCGGGCGCTGTTGGATATTGGCGCGGCGGGGCCGCTGGCAGGCATGGCATTGGCGGTTCCCTTGATGCTGCACGGCTTGTCCCTTTCGAGCGTCCAAGTGAAGAGCGAGGGCTCGTACATCCAAGAGGGCCAAAGCCTTCTCTACTGGTTTCTGAAGTACGTCGCCCACGGCTCGATTCCAGCCGGCCACGACGTGTTCCTTCACCCCACTGCACTCGCCGCGTGGGTGGGTTTCCTGGTGACTTTCTTGAATCTTCTGCCGGTGGGCCAGCTCGACGGCGGACACGTGGCGTACGCACTGCTCGGTGAACGCCAGAATGCATTCAGCAAACGGTTGTTTTTAATGCCTTGGCTGTTGGTGGCGTACAATGTTGCTCGCTACGTGATGCCGATCCTGGAGCGTGCGTTCGTGTCCGGGTTCGATACGCTAGCGAGCGATGATTGGAATCCGATCAGTGCGGCCATGCCGTGGGTTGTTTCGGCACTGCTGTTGACTCTGCTCAGGCGCGTGTCTGGCGGCGCGCATCCGCCCGTCGAGGACACTGAGCTTGGCCCGGTGCGCCGAGTGGTTGGCTGGTTCACGCTGGGCTTGTTCGTGCTCCTCTTCATGCCAACACCGATGATCGTCTATTGAGACCAGCATCAAGTTTGGGCGGCGCACGCCACTGCGACTCAGGTTTGCGGTCGAAACTTTCGCTCAAGTGCTCGGCACACTTCGACAGGAGCCAAGCGGCTCACGTCCCCGCCATGGCGGGCGATTTCGCGCACAAGCGAGGCCGAAACGAAGCCGTAATTCGTCCGTGTTGGCAAAAAGACTGTATCAATATTAGGCTCTAGATCGGCGTTGGCATGGGCGATTTGGAGCTCGTACTCGAAGTCCGTTCCTGCACGCAGACCGCGCACGATCACACGCGCACCGATGCGCTTACCATACTGAACCAAGAGACCATCGAAGACGTCCACACGGACGTTGCTGAAGGGTTCGCAAATCTTCTCCAAGAGCTCACGCCGCTCGTCGAGCGAAAAAAGCGGAGCCCGAGTCGGATTCACACCGACCGCCACGATCACCTTTGCAAACAGCTTAGAAGCACGCTCGACGAGATCCAGATGTCCGTTCGTCGGCGGATCGAAGCTTCCGGGGTAGACGGCGATGTCAGCGAGTTGGCTAGCCACCGTTCGGCACCTGACTGGGAGCTATAGGCTCGCCACCGGTGCCGCCCTCGGCTGGAACCTCAGCCGTTTCAGGAGTGCTGGCTGGCGGCGCCTCGGGACCCAAAACAGGCAGTGGCTCAAGCCACATCGTTTTCGCGCGGTCTGCGAATGTGATCCGGAAATTCGCCAACAAACCCGTGCCTAGAACGCCATCCACATCAACGCCCAGTCCCTTTTCAAGCTCGCCGAGCGGCGCACCCTGAACCCCAGGCACGCCAGGCAGCTCAAACGCCCCGAGCTTGAACACTGGCAACACGGCATGCTTGAGCGTTTTACTCCCCGAAAGCGGTAGCAACTGACTACTTGGCACGCCGGTCTTCTTCCAGCCGGCGTCATCCAATGCAATCGGGTAGCTTTGCGAAGTGTCCACCATCAGTGCCAAAGGCGCCGCTCCAGAGTCTCGACCAACCCCTGCTAGCAGCAACATCCCTCCGCCTTTCAAATAGTTGAGGCGTACGGCCGTGGCAACGGGAGGGGGAGTCGGTTCGAAGCTGCGCACCACGAACTGACTCCCAACAAAATCCACAGTGGCGTGCAGGTGGCGCAGCAGATTCATACCGATCAAAAGCTTGATGGGCGCATTCACTTCTCGGCTGACAGAAGAAAGATCGCGCGCAATCGCGGGCACATCGCGCACCTCCAAGCGTTCGGCAAAACGCAGGGAAATAAAGCCAGCCTCGGCACCCTGGCTGGCGTCCACGATGGCTTCGCCGGAACCTGTGGCGATCATCGCGAGTGCCTGTTCGCCGTTCAACTCGACGGGTACTAAGAAAGACGTGCCGCCCACTCGTGGCATTTCGGTGACAGCGAGTAGCCCACCGCTGAACTCGAAGGGTGTGCGTCCCGTGCCGCGCCGAGCGAGCGCGGCGATTTCTTTAGCCCAGGGGTCGCGTACTTCCGGATCCGAAAGCAACAACTCTAGCTCATCTGCCGCTTCATCCAGTTTGAGAGAATACCAAAAGGCTCGTCCGCGAAGCGAGCGCGCGTCGCTCGTGTCAATGCCCTTTAACAGCTGCAGGACTCGGTCGAATTCAAGCTCAGCGAGCGCAATCTTGGCGGCCAAGATGCGTGCTTCTTCGCGATTCGGAGTGGCTCGGAGTGCATTTTCGATAGCATCTTGGGCGTCGTCGACATCACCCGCTGAAAAGCTCTTCTCTGCCCGCTCAAACCATTTGTCTGCCACTTTTGGCCAAGTGGGTTGGGTGGGCGCGTTCGCTCCGCAACCGCTCGCGAGAAGCCCCAATGAGAGGAGTGCTCCGAGCAGAGTAAGGCTGGGTTTGGTGGCGGGTGTGGGCTTCGATTGCAGCACTCGGCTCGGGCATAACCGAACGTTCGTCTGCGGTCGAGGGGCTGGCGGCCTTGGGTATCCCTCTTGGTTAAGCTCCACACCCAGGTCCAGGGAAGGGGTGCTATGTTTGTGGCTGTTCTGCATGCCGTCTTCGAAAGCGCCATCAAGTAGGAGTGAAGGTGCGCTAACGACTCCCGTGCTGCTCCTCAACCGTTACTACGCCCCAGTCAGCGTGGCGAGCGCGCGTCGAGGCCTCGTGCTTCTGTATTGTGGCGTGGCCAATGCGCTCGATTCGGAGGGCCACGTGTATGATTTTGCTCACTGGCTCAAGCTTCCGATTCGCGACAGAGATGATGTCGTTCCGCTGGTGAACGGCCAGTTGCGTGTGCCGCGAGTCCTGCATCTCTTGGCTTACGATCGTTTTCCGCGGGTCTCGATTCGGCTCTCGCGCAGGAATCTTTTGTTGCGAGACGATCATCAGTGTCAGTATTGCGGACGGAGGCCAGGCGTTCGGGACCTGAATTTGGATCATGTGATCCCGCGTTCGCGCGGTGGCCGCGAATCCTGGGAGAATCTGGTTGTTTCCTGTCGTGGCTGCAACCTCAAGAAGGGGCGGCGCACGCCCGAAGAAGCAGGGATGGCGCTCTTGCAGCGTCCGCATGAGCCGCATTGGTCCAGAGCCGCGCACATTCTGATGGCAACGCGTGAGCCGTATGACGAATGGCAGCCGTTTCTGCGCGCATCGTGAACGCAAGAGAGCTAAGCTTGCCCGCGTGCTGGACCCCGCGGATCCCAACGACGCCTACACTTATCTGCTGAGCGCCACGCGTGAGTTGGAGCGCGAGCAGCGCCAGATGCGGGATCGTTGGTTCGCCACGCTGCCGATGGAGTCCAAGGATGAGCTTCTGTTTGAGCTTGAAGTTCTGTTGAAGGCAGCGGCTTGCTTCGCAAATCCGAGGAATCATCCGGGTGCCGCCAAGCATGGTGCTCTCGTGGCGCAAGATTATCGCGAAGCCACGGTGTTGTTTCGGGAGGGTTTGAATCGAGCCATTTCTCTCGCGCGAGGCCTCCTCGGCAGCCGGGATCGTGCGTACATTTTTCACCGCTACTTGGAGACAGTGTTGCCTGAAGACAACGCGCGCACGCGTCTCCTCCGAGAGGGCACCGATCAGTCCAGTCCGGCGGACAGTCTGATCACCTTGCGGCATGGCCTGAGTACAGCCCACGAGGTGCTCGAAGGTATCGCGCGTGGCCCGCGTGTACCCTTTCGGCTGTTCTACGCGGTGTTGACGACCGTGCAGCGGGAGATCGGACGCAACGTCTTCTTCAATCCGTTGCGCGCTCTGGAGTTTCGGCCTGAGTTTGATCGCATTAAGTCGCCTCACGTGTTGGAGCTGATACGCGGGGTTCCGGGTGAGAAGGCGCATCAGCTCGTGGCGCTCACCTTTCTGTCGTTGTTTCGAATGCTGCGCTATGTGCGGCTGTTGCAACGCATAGCGATTGAGCCCGCCGTCAAAAAGCGCAGGCTTTCTGGGCGTGCCTATTTGGTGCTTTCCGTCTTGCGCTCGGATGCGCGCGCACTCTCGGATCATTTGCGACGCCGCTCGGGCGAGTTGTTGGCCGAGAGTTTTTCGAGGGACCTGATGTCGATTCCAGCAGAAGAGATCGAGGGGCGTTCGAGCGAGCTTCGGGCAGCTGGCCACCGCATGATCGCCATCAAAGCGGCTCTCGAAGGCATCGCCGCCACGGTTCGCCTGGAGATGCGTCGAGCTTTCCAGCACGATCTCCCGGCGATTGAGAACAGCACCGCAGAGCCCGAGCTGAGAGTTGCCTTGCAGCGAGTCCTCATCAATCTTCGCCCCGCGCTTCTCAACGCCGTTCTATTTTTGGGTAAAGCCTTGGGTGTCAGTCTCGAAGCAGACAGCGTATTCGACGACGATGCGGCGCGCCGCGAAAGTAGCGAGCGCCTTCGCCGCGACGTTTGGATGTTCGCGCAGATCGTCCGCGCTTTCGCCTCGAAAGCCGAGCAGAGTCCGCCCGAGGATGTCTGGGAAAAGGCCTATGGCTTGGAGTACGTTCGTGAGTTCCTGACGTACTTTCGCGCCATGGGCTATCCGCTCCTCCGAGCCGCCGACTATCCGAGATTCGACGCTTTCATGGCGGCAATGGAGCAGCTCAGCGACACTGACTTAGTGGATCAAGTGCGCCTTAACGGCGCCATCGAAGAGTGTCACGAGTTTTATCGCTTCCTCGTCGAGCTATTTGACGAGATTTCGAAGCGCGAGGTGCTGGAGAATATCCCCTTCGATCGGCGCGAGGCGGCGGGATCGCTGCGGTTGTATCTCGGTGAGCAAGCCGCGTAGTTGATCGGCGTGCCGCTTCGCATTGCAAATGCGTGAGGCTCGCGCACCCACAAAACGGCGAGGCCGGGAGGCGCCCGAGATTGCTCTCGAAACGAAACCCGGCCTGGCTCGTTAAGTAGGCTTTTTAGATCAAGCCTTCTTAGCGCCGCGTCCAGCAGGCTTCTTAGCTGCAGCAGGCTTTTTAGCTGCAGCAGGCTTTTTAGCTGCAGCAGGCTT